>CBIHQZ010001265.1:0-2480 GCA_966212315.1 uncultured Myxococcales bacterium | reverse complement strand
TTTTGCATCGCGCAGTGTCGTTCGGGGAGGGGCGCGCACGAACCGACGTGAAGACGCGGGGGAGGGGTCTTCGTGGTCACGCCGCGTCCGCGCGACCGATGCGCCGACCGCTGTGCTCGTGCCGGTCGATCGCATCGAGCTTCGTCCGCGCGTAGGCCGCGTACGTCCCCGCTTCGATCTCGCGCCGCGCTTCCGCCATCAGCGCGAGGTAGTGGTGCAGGTTGTGGATCGAGACGAGGCGCGGTCCCAGCGGTTCGCCGCACTTGAAGAGGTGATGCAGGTACGAGCGGCTGAAGTCGCGACAAGTGCTGCACGCACACGTGGCATCGAGCGCGCGATCCTCGGCGGCGTGTGAGAGACGCGTCAGCTTCACGCGACCGGTCGATGTGAACGCAGTCGCCTGCCACGCCAGATGCGTGGGGAGAATGCAGTCGAACATGTCGACGCCTGCCAGCATCGCGTGGAGAAGATCGGGGGGTGTGCCGACGCCCATGAGGTAGCGCGGGCGATCGGCAGGAAGCAGTTCGGCACTGAAGTGCGTGACGTCCTCGCGTTCGCTGCGCGTGTCGCCCACCGCGAGTCCACCGATGGCGAAGCCGTCGAATGCGTGTTGCGTAAGAAACGCTGCCGACTCTTTGCGCAGTGCCGGGAAGAGTCCGCCCTGCACGATGCCGAAGAGCGCCTGCGCGGGGTTCGTTCGCGCCGCGAGACTGCGCACCGCCCATCGATGCGTGCGCTCCATCGCGGTGCGGGTCGTTGCCTCGTCCGAGGTCGAGTCGATGCAGACATCGAGCACCATCATGATGTCGCTGCCGATCGCGGTCTGCATCTCGATCGAGCGCTCGGGCGAGAGCATGTGGACGCTGCGATCGATGTAACTGCGAAAGCGCGCGCCGTTCTCGGTGATGGTGCGGTCGCCCGGCAGCGAGAAGATCTGGTAGCCGCCCGAATCGGTGAGCACCGGGCCGTTCCATCCCATGAACTTGTGGATCCCGCCGACGCGGCGGAACAGCGCGGGGCCGGGGCGGAGCATCAAGTGATACGTGTTGCCGAGTAGCACCTGCGCGCCGACGTCGCGAAGATCACTCGGCGTGAGCCCGGTGACCGTCGCGCGCGTGCCGACTGTCATGAACGCGGGTGTTTCGATCGGCCCGTGGGCGGTGACGACGGTGCCGCGTCGTGCGCGCGACTCGGTATCGTGCGCGCGAAGCGTGAAGGGAAGCGTCATGGGGCGGGCACTGTAGCAACGCGTGCTGATCGCGGCGCGAACTTGGTGAACCACGGCCGAGGCGGCGCTTTTCAACCACGTCGGTTCGCGTACCGTGCGCGCCGGGAGAACACTCATGCCCGTCACACACATCGGACTCGTCTCGATTCACGTTCGCGATCTCGACCGCGCGATTGCGTTCTACACGGAAAAACTCGGATTCGCGAAAACCACGGATGCGCCGATGGGTCCCGGCGCACGCTGGGTCGAAGTCACGCCGCCGGGTGGCAACACGCGTCTGACGCTGCTGTTCGGCGAAGCGAATCCCGCGTGGGAGCCCGACCGCATCGGCAAGGGCATTGCCACGACGTTCGAGGTCACCGACTTCGAGGCGACATGCACGGCGCTTGTCGCGAGCGGCGTGAAGTTCCGGAGCGAACCGAAGAAACAGTTCTACGGCTGGTGGGCGGAGATCGTCGATTCCGAAGGCAACGTTCTCGGGTTGCACGGCGAGGCGTAGCGCCTCGCGATCGCGTGATTGTTAGCGTCCGACACTCGTGACAAGTTTCGCGGCGGGAGTGGACGCATGAGAACTGCTTGGTATTTGCGCACGAGCGCATTCGGCGCGGTGTTGGCTGTGTTCGCGGCGTGCTCGCCGCCGGTTCAAACGACCGACGGCGGCACCGACGTGTCGACGATGATCGACAGCTCGGACACGACGACCCCGCCGCGCGACGTGCAGTCCGAAGGGGCCGCGACGTGCCTCACCGACAACGACTGCGACGATCATCGCTTCTGCAACGGACATGAAGCGTGCATGCCCGGCGCACCCGGCGCCGACGCGCATGGATGTATCCCGCCGAGCAGCACGCCGTGCACGACGAGCCAGGTGTGCGACGAGAACCAGCAGCGCTGCACGACGACCTGTGCCGATGCCGACGGCGACGGACACACGGCCTCGAGCTGTGGTGGTGATGACTGCGACGACAACGACGCGATGCGTTTCCCCGGTCGCACCGAAGTCTGTGACAGCACCAATCACGACGAAGACTGCGACACGAACACGTTCGGGTTCCGTGACAACGACGGCGACGGCTTCGCGGCCACCACGTGCTGCAACCTGATGCCGGGCGCCGATGGCGGGACGACACCGTTCTGCGGCACCGACTGCGAAGACAACAATCCGAACATACATCCCGGGCAGACGGAGGCGTGCAACAGCGTCGACGACAACTGCAACGGAATGATCGATGACAACGTGCAGTCGCAAAAC
>CBIHQZ010001264.1:0-2480 GCA_966212315.1 uncultured Myxococcales bacterium | reverse complement strand
ACGACGCTCGTGATCTGCCCGCTCGTCGCGTTGATGGAAGACCAGGTTCGCGCCCTCGATGCGCGCGGAATCCCGGCTACGTACATCGCTTCCACCATCGATCCCGATGCGCGCCGCGTGCGCGAGAGTTCGATGGTCCAGGGGAAGTACAAGATCGTGTACGTCGCCCCCGAGCGACTCGCGTTCGAACCGTTCGTCGACAAGCTCGCGCGCATGAACATCCCGCTCGTCGCCGTCGACGAAGCGCACTGCATCGCGCAGTGGGGACACGATTTCCGTCCCGACTATCTCCGCATCGGCGAACTCATCGAGCGCCTCGATCCGCCGCGCGTGCTCGCATGCACCGCGACCGCGACGCCCGAAGTGCGACGCGAGATTCGCGAGCGACTCGGCTTCGTCGAAGGCGCCTCGCGCGAAGTTCTCCGCGGATTCGCGCGACCGAATCTGCATCTCGCAGCGATGAGCGTGAGCGGCCCGTCCGAGGCGCGCGAACGGATGGACGATGCGCTGCGCGAAGCACTGGGATCGAAGGCACGGCCGAAGGGTGGGGCCATCGTGTATGCGGCCACACGCAAACAGACCGAGCTGTACGCCGAGCATCTGCGCAAGTCGGGGTGGAACGCGGCCGGCTACCACGCAGGGATGGAGCCGACGGTGCGTGCCACGGTGGCAACACGCTTCGCCGCGCGCGAACTCGACGTCGTCGTGGCGACGAATGCGTTCGGCATGGGCATCGATCGCGCGGACATTCGCTGCGTGGTGCACGTGCAGCCCCCCGCGAGCATCGAGGCGTACTACCAGGAAGTCGGTCGCGCGGGTCGTGACGGCGCCGAAGCATCGGGGCTGCTGCTCTGTTCGGGGATGGACATCGCGCTCCGTCGGCGGCTGAGCGAACTCGCGAGCGACGGCGGTCCGGCGGCGCCCGAAGTGCGCGAACGCGCGTGGGGGCTGTTCCGGGATCTGTTGCGCTATCTCGACGCGTGCACGTGCCGTCACGACTTCGTGCTGCGTTACTTCGGCGATGATCGCGAAACGCTCGGCGGCTGCGGGCATTGCGACGTGTGCGCGGATCTCGACGGCGCCGACGATGCGGGCGATCAACTGCTGGCCGACGGCGAAGACGCAGTGCGCGTGCGCAAGGCCCTCGCGGGCGTCGCGCGCGCGAAACAGCGGGCGGGTCTCATCGCGGTGACCGAAATGCTGTGCGGGATGAAGTCCGAGCGCACCACGCGCTTCGGATTCACGCACTTGTCGACCTTCGGCGTGCTGCAAGAGCGACCGCTGCCGTGGGTGACGGCATTGATGCGCGGATTGCTCGCGGCCGGGTGGGTCGATCTCACCACCAGCGAACATCCGGTGCCCTTCATCACGAACGCGGGGTGGGACGTGATGAAGGGTCAGGGCGCGGTGCGATTCCGCGTGCCGCGCGAGATGCGTGCGGTGAAGCGGAAGAAAGGCGCGCGCGAGACCGAGGTTCCGCGCATGCCGAAGCGCGAGTCGCCGGCGTTCGCAGTGGAAGGCGCGGCCGAGCCCGTGTTCGAACGATTGCGTGCGTACCGCGCGCGCATCGCCAAGGCGCGTGGCGTGCCGCCGTACGTCATCGCGCTCGATCGAACGCTGGCCGAACTCGCCGCGAAGCGACCGGCGCGCATCCAGGATCTGAGCAACGTGTATGGGCTCGGCCCGGCGCGCATCGAGTCGTACGGCGACGGACTGCTGGCCGCGATTCGCGGGTGATCGACGCGCTGCGCCCGCGCGGTGCGGGAGAGATTTCACAGCCGCGTCGCGACGACCAATGTCGGAAAAAAAGCGTCGCCTGATCTTTCGCAGGCAGGTCGTGGACGTCGCCGACGAGGCGATGCGAGCGTCATCGGGCCCGAGAGGAGAGCGATCGACGTGCCCGACAAGAAGAACACGCAGAGCGTCAGCGAGACCGAGAACCCGGTCATCCCGGCGCCGACCCCCAAGCGAGGCCGGCCGCATACCAACAAGGACTGGTGGCCGAACCAGCTCGATCTCTCGGTGCTGCACACCCACTCGCATCTCTCGAACCCGCTCGAAGCCGATTTCGACTACGCCACGCAGTTCGCATCGCTCGATGTCGAAGCGCTGAAGCGCGATCTGGTCGCCGCGATGAAGACGTCGCAAGACTGGTGGCCCGCCGACTACGGGCACTACGGCCCGTTCTTCATTCGCATGACGTGGCACGCCGCGGGGACGTACCGCATCGCCGACGGACGCGGCGGCGGCGGCAGTGGCCAGCAGCGATTCGCGCCGCTCAACAGCTGGCCCGACAACGCGAACCTCGATAAGGCGCGGCGTCTTCTATGGCCGATCAAACAGAACTACGGGCAGAGCATCTCGTGGGGCGACCTGCTGGTACTCGCCGGCAACGTCGCGCTCGAATCGATGGGATTCAAAACGTTCGGCTTCGGCTTCGGGCGTCCCGATGTGTGGGAGCCCGAAGACATCTTCTGGGG
>CBIHQZ010001263.1:0-2480 GCA_966212315.1 uncultured Myxococcales bacterium | reverse complement strand
GCGATCGTCGCCACCGGCGCGAAGGACGAAGGTCTCGCGCACATCGTGGCGGTGGTCTTCGTGGCGGGCGCGATCGCACTGCGCGATCGGCAGCGCGAAGGCGCACTGCGAGCAGCCGTTCCACTCGCGGCCGCGGCGGTTCCGTTCGTCGCGTGGCGAGTGCTCTTGCGCGCGCATCACATGGGTCCCACGCAGCATCGCTTCGACGCGTGTGCATTTCGCGATGCGCCACCGCTCGTCACCGCGCTCGCCGAACACGCGTTCGATCTCACCACGTGGGGGATGCTCTGGCCGTTGGCGATCGGTGTGTCGATCGCGCTCGGATCGCGGCGCGACACGCGGCGCTCGCCCGAGTCCACGCTGGCGCTCACCGCGGCCGTGCAGCTGGGAATTCTCTTCGCGGGTCTCACCTGCGGCAACGCGAGCGATCGCGAGTTCGCGTTCGATGGGTCGCTGCTCAATCGCGCATTCGTGCAGATCGCGCCGATGACGGTGGCGATGCTCGCGATCGTGCTGTCACGCCGCTTCACCGAGGCCCGCGGCGAACAGTCCACGGCGACGTCGTGACATAGTCTGTCCATCGCGATTTGTCGTCGCGCCCGGACGTGCGTACATCTCGGACCACAGCGGAGGTCGACGATGACGAAGCACGAACGACAGGTGGTTGGTGACGGGTGGGGGGGGATGTTCGCAGCGAACGACACAGCACTGCCGGCGCAGCAGGCCCGACGGCTCCAGGCCGCGTGGGACGACGCGCGCGACTTGCTGACCGAAGCCGGACTCCCGGCCACCTTCGAAACGGTGTGCGCGCTCGTCGCGGCTGGCGACGGCATGGCGGCACGGCACGCGCGGGGATGGATCACGCGTGAGATGGCGCGAGGTGTCCGATGACCACGTTCGCCTTCCCGATGGTGTGCGCGCACGTCCCGGCCGACGTGGTGAGAGGGCGTTCGTCGGTCGAGATCCTCCGAATCGTTCGCGCCGGACTCGACGCGATCCGGTCGGCGCCGGCTGCAGAAAACGACGATGCACGCGCGCCCCGAGTCGCTCCGTTTGCGGCACCGATGCAGCGTGGGCATTGACCCGCTGCGACGAGTGCGATTCCTTCGGCACGGCCGTTTGCACGGGGGTCATGCGTCGCACCGACGGATGGCGGTTCAGGGCGCCGGCCAGGAGCGCACTCGAATGAGATCAGTCCTGCTTGCCTCGATGGCCTGTCTGCTCGTTGCTTGTCCCGGCCGCAATGGCACCGACGCGGACGCCGACGTGTCGACGACCGATGCCGTCACCGATCGCCCGGCAACCGACGCTGGGCCGCCAGCGCACATCGCCGATCTGAACGTCGACTCGATGGGCACCCTCATGGGGCTCGATGGTCGCGTGGACGTCGTGCAAGACACCTACGGATGGCCGCACATCTACGGGACCACGCTCCACGACGTGGCAGCCGTACAGGGCCTCATGGCGGGTCGGGAGCGCATGCCGCAGATGGAGCTGCTGCGTCGCCTCTCGAGCGGCACGCTGGCCGAGGCGTTCGGTTCGCTCTCGCCCGACCTGATCGACGACGACATCGCCATTCGCGTGGTGGGTCTCCGGCGCGCGGCGCAATTGATGTGGACGCAGATCCAGGCCAACGCCGCGACCGATCCGCAGATCGCCCGCCAGAAGACGATGCTCGAAGCGTTCACGGTCGGAGTGAACGCGTATCTCGAGGAGATTCGGAGCGGGCGCGCGCGAACGCCCACCGGGACCGAACTGGTGGTCTCGGATGCGACCCCCGATTGGACGCCCGTCGACTCGCTGGTGATCGGTCGATACCAGTCGTACTCGCTCTCGTACGACGTCGACGACGACATCCATCTCTCGGCCTTTCGCGACGCGGCTCACACCACGTTCGACATGGCGGACATGACGACGCAGCCCGATCGTTACGCACGCCGCGGCTTCTTCTCGGACATGGCGTTGTTCCGTCCGTCCACCGACGCGGCGATCGTTCCCGACTTCTACACGTCGATGGCCCACAGCGGGCGGAGCCGGCGTCGGCGCCAGAACCCGGCGATTCCGCGTTCGCTCTACGCGCGCATCGATCACGTGCTCCAACGCACGCGCGCGGTCGCCGAGCGTCTCGGTGACGAATCGCGCGGGAGCAACAACTGGGTAGTGTCCGGGATGGCGTCGGCGAACGGGCACGCGCTTCTCGCGAACGACCCGCACCTGTCGCTCACGTCGCCGTCGGTGTTCTGGGGCGTGCATCTCACGGTCACCCAGGGCCCGGACGCGATGAACGTGCACGGCGTCTCGTTCCCGGGAATTCCCGGCGTGATCATCGGCTACAACGACAGCCTCGCGTGGGGTGTGACGACCGCGGACTACGACGTCACCGACGCGTATCTCGAGACGATCACGCCCGGCGCCGGCGGCGGCGCGGACACCGTGCTGCACAACGGCGCGCAGGTTCCGATCGAGACCATCCACGAGAT
>CBIHQZ010001262.1:0-2484 GCA_966212315.1 uncultured Myxococcales bacterium | reverse complement strand
TTCTAGACGCGCTTCTCCAATGCTCGCTGCACGGCTCGCCCCGGCTGCACCACGCCCCATCCCTGACGATCGGTGCTCACGTCGGGCAGCCGTTTCGACGTGTCGATCAACACGCGCTTCAACTGATTCGGCGTCAGCCCCGAGTTCGCTTCCAGCATCTGCGCCACGATCGAGCACACGATCGGCGCGGCGAAAGAAGTGCCGTCGACGTGTTTGTAGTGCTTCGAGATCACCTTTTGATCGCGACGTTTGATCTCGAGAAGATTTCGAATGTGATACGCGTCGCGTTTCGCCGCCGTATCGAACTCTTCGTCGACACCGCGATGCTCTTTCACCACGGCGTGCAGGTCTTCATCGTCTTTCGCTTTCGATAGCGCCGCGATCAACGCCGCCTGCGCGGCGGTAGGCGTGCCCGGAAGAATCGGTGCCGCGAGCCAGATCGCAGGCGCGATGATCTCGGGCTTCTGCAAACCGTCGATCGTCGGTCCGTACGACGAGTGGTAGAGCCCGACGTGATCCGCCGCTCCGCCGCGATCATCGAGCCCACCCACAGTGATCACACCCGGCACACTCGCCGGCGGATAGATCACGTGATTGGGATCGTTCCCCGCGTTCCCCACGGCGACGACCACCACGATGCCTGCACGCAGCGCGTCCTCCGCGGATTGCGACAGCGCGTCGGTGAGGTAGCTCGCTTCGTAGTCGCCGCCGCACGAGATGTTCAGAACGCGGATGTTGTACTTCTGACGATTCTCGATGACCCACTGGATCCCGAGTCGAATGTCGTCGTGACGCACGCGCGACATCGAGCCGACTTTCACCAGGACGATGTCCGCTTCGTGCGCGAGGCCCTTGTAGAGCCCGGTCGAGAGCGCACCGTTCCCTGCGCATACGACCGAAGTCATCATGCCGTGCCAGGAAGAGGCATCCGGCTCCGGCATGTTGTTTCGATAGACCTTCGACGAGAGCACGTCGTGGTACGCGATGATGCGGTTGCGTGGCGTCGTCAGATCGGGGTGGGCATAAAAGCCCGCGTCGAGAAACGCGATGGTCACCCCGCGGCCGGCGAATCGTTCGTCCGCTCCGAGGCGCTCGGCGATCGGAAGGATGGCGGGGGTGTGGGACGTACGCGGTGGGACTGCGACAGACGATCGGCGATTCGGCACGGTATCGACGGGCTCCGACGAAAAACTTCGTTTCGATTACGTCGCAAATGGGCAAGCGACGCGCAACAAGATACACTCCCGCGCCAGTTTGGTTCCGGGGGTTCACGCGGAGCAGACGGAAGTGAATGACGTGATGGTGGTGCCCGGCAAACGTCGGCTGAGAATCGCCCTCGTAGACATGAACAACGGCGTCGAGAACCAGGCGATGCGTTGCCTGCGATCGATCGCGACGCGGTTTCATGATCACGCGAAGATCACCAACCCGAACCTCGACCTCGAGATCGTGCATGTCTCTCCGCGCGACAAGGGCGAGGTTCCTCCGGACGACTGCAATCTGTACCTGTCGTCGGGCGGACCGGGTTCGCCGTACGACGGCGACGGTCAGCAGTGGACGACGGACTACTATCGATTCCTCGATCGCGTCGTCGAAGACAATCTCGCTAAGGGCCCCGCCGCGCGTGCGCTCTTCGGCGTTTGTTATTCGTACGAGATGATCGTGCGGCACTTCCAGATCGCGACGATGGCGCCGCGCGCGACGCGGAAGTTCGGCGTGATGCCCGTGTACATGACGTCGCTGGGTCGCACGCATCCGTTGCTGCAGACCTTCGGCGATCGCCTCTTCGCGTTCGAGCACCGCAACTGGGAAGCGATCGACCTCGACGAGTCGCGTCTCGCGAAGCTCGGCGGACAAGTGCTGGCGCTCGAGAGCCGTGAAGGCCAGAACGACAAGGGCAAAGCGCTGCTCGGTATCGATGCTGCGCCCGGCGTGGAGACGGTGCAGTTCCATCCCGAGGCCGATCGCGCCGGCGTCGTGACCTGGGTGTCGAAGCCCGACCAGGCTGCGGCGTTCCGCGAGGCCTACGGCGATCTCACGTACGAGCGCATGCTGAAGACCCTCGACGATCCGAATCGCCTCGCGCGCACGTTCGCGATGCTCATCCCCGGATGGATGGTTCGGAAGTTCAACGGCATGGCGGCCGCGCACGGATGGAATCCCGTCGGCCCGCCCGAAGTCGACGCCAAAGGATTCGGCACCGACGTCCGCGCGATCGATCAACGCGCGGTCTGAGCGACCTCACCCCCGCTGCCGCGCGCCCCTCTCCCTCCGACGCCAGTGCGTGGCGCGCGTCGCGCAAGGCGTCGTCGAAAGAGGGGCTGGAATGTGGCGGAGTGGGTGGGTGATCCGTGCGGGTTGCGCGCGCAGTGCTTGATGCGGTCGTGCGCACGGCCTCGACCGCTCGAGCATCCACCCCTGCCTCGATCGTCCGAGCCCCTCTTTCGACGACGCCTGCGCTCACGCGCCACGCGGTGGCGTCGG
>CBIHQZ010001261.1:0-2492 GCA_966212315.1 uncultured Myxococcales bacterium | reverse complement strand
GGCGAACGCGGCCGCGGAGCGACTCACCGGGATGGCGCTCGCCGAACGCCGCGGCGAGCTGCTGCACCGTCTCTTTCCCGTCGTCGTCGGCGGTGAGATGGACGCGTTGTTGCGCGCGGTGCTCGAGGACGGAGAGGTTCGCGCGGTCACCGCGGTGCGATTTCCGAACGGCACGCACGCCGAGCAGTTCTACGACTTGAAAGTGTTTCCACTCTCGGACCGCTGCCTCGGCATCGCGGCGGAGGACGTGACGGCGACGACACGTGCGCGCGACTTGCAGTCGTCCGCGCGGGCCGTACTCGAGATGGTCGCCGCGAGCGCGCCACTCGAGCGCGTGCTCGATGCCATCGCGCGCGCGATCGAACGGCAGGCCCCCGGCGTGCTC
The DNA here is from genome assembly GCA_966212315.1 of uncultured Myxococcales bacterium. Classification (GTDB taxonomy): domain Bacteria; phylum Myxococcota_A; class Polyangia; order Polyangiales; genus CBIHQZ01. Next base: position 2,107 of record CBIHQZ010001261.1, on the reverse strand, counting down.
GCCTCCATCCTCCTGCTCGACCCCGACGGCGTACACCTTCGCCACGGTGCGGCGCCGAGTCTGCCCGATGCATTCAATCGCGCGGTCGACGGCGCCGAAATCGGCCCGATGCACGGCTCGTGCGGCACATCCGCGTACGAGCGCGTGCCGGTGATCGTACCCGACGTCGAAAGCGACCCACGCTGGGCGAACTATCTCGACCTCGCGCGCATCGGCGGGATTCGCGCGTGCTGGTCCACGCCGCTCATCGGTTCCGCGGGGCAGGTGATCGGCACCTTTGCGCTCTACGCGAGCGATGTACACGAACCGACCGAGAGCGAACGCGAGCTGACGACGCGATTCGTGTACATCACGCAGATCGCGATCCAGCGCCGACAGCTGGACGACCAGTTGCGAGCGCTCACCGGTCACATCGAAGCGGCGCGCGAGGACGAACGAACTGGCATCGCGCGCGAGATCCACGACGAACTCGGGCAGAGCCTCACCGCCATCAAGCTGGACGTCGCGTGGATCGCGCGGCAGGGGCGCTCGGCGGAGAATCCGGCGTTGATGGAGCGAGTGCGATCGATCAACGAAACCGTCGACGAATTGATCACGCGCGTGCGTCGCATCTCGTCCGAGCTGCGTCCCGGCGCGCTCGACGATCTCGGGCTGGTGGCGGCTGCCGAGTGGCAATGCCGCGAATTCGAGCGCCGAGCGGGAACGAAGTGCGTGCTTGAATCCTCGGTCACGACGACGGCGATCGAGCGCGAACTCGCGACGGGGTTCTTTCGCATCCTGCAAGAATGCCTGACCAACGTCGCTCGCCACGCGAACGCATCGCGCGTGGATGTGCGGCTCGAGCAGACCGGCGGGCGACTCGTGCTCACGGTGCAAGACGACGGCAAGGGGATCTCTCGCCACGAGATGACGAGCCCGAAATCGCTGGGGCTGCTCGGGATGAACGAGCGCGCGCGACGCCTCGGTGGCGTGTTGCGCTTCGAGACGCCGGACACGGGCGGGACGCTGGTGCGGGTGGAGTCGCCGCCGATCGCGGAGTGAGAAGCGCGCGGTATTCGCGCCTCTGCGATTGGACGAATCGTTCGTCCTGAGCAAGCCGTTCGAGGCACCACAGTCGCGCCTCCGCGATTGCCCGATCGTTTCGTTGGTCCGCTCGCGGACGACGCTCACACCGCGACGTCCGTGAGACGTGTGCGCCGCATCCAACGTGGTAGTTCACGTCGGTACCACGATGCGCCTCGAAAAACTCAGCCCGGAACTATTCCAACGCCTTAGCACGCTGACGCCGCGGCTGGGGGCCGCGTTCGCGTCGGCGCTCTGCGCACGGCAACTGCCCTTCTACGAGTACTTCTCGCTCAAGTCACGATTCGGAGATGCAGCTCCGCTCCGCGACGGGTTGCGCCTACTCCGATCCGCTGGCGCGGGAAACGAGGTATCGATCTCTCCAGTCGAGGACACGATGGAAGAGTGCATGGACGTCGCGCCGCACTCGGATGATTGGCCCGGTTATGAAGCGACCGCGGCTCAGACCGCCGTTTCGGTTCTCTATGCCGCTCTGGAATATCTCCGCGAGCCGATCATCGAGTTCCTCGCGAGAGCTGCGATGGATGCGATCGACAACGCCGACTACATCGACGAGTACTCGAAGCCGCGCCCTCACAAGTTTACGTTCGTCTACCCGGGCCAGGATCCGCTCCCCGAGTCGCCGCTCGCGGTCGCCGAGTTGAAGCGTCAACTGCGCGACGCGGCGATCCTCACCGACTCGAATGTGTCGGAGGACGATCGAGTCGACGGCATCTGGCAACTCACGGATCGCGGCGAGCGGATCGAAAAACCGTTCGTAATCTGAGCGATGAACCCCGACACGCTCCGCACCATCCTCGAGACCAAGATCATCGGACCACGCGCCCGCGCGCTCCTCGAGCGCTTGCGCGTCACCGACGGCAAACCGCTCCACGTTCGGCCCGGCGGTGACAACTACCTGCCGCCCGGCCACTTCCTTCGGCTCTACGAGTTCCGTACGGAGCGATTGCGCGGCGAGGGCCTCGCCATAGCGCAAGAACTCGCGGACGCAATGGAGGATCTTCGCTCGTGGCACGGGCCACTC
>CBIHQZ010001260.1:0-2496 GCA_966212315.1 uncultured Myxococcales bacterium | reverse complement strand
GATAACCGGCGCTCGATGTTAGGGTCGCGCGCCGGGGGGCTCGAGGCATTGCTGTGCGCGGCGGAGGATCGCGCCGTGTGCGGCGGATGCATTCGAGCGTCAGCGTGGACAACCACCGCGGCGCAACGCGGTCTGGAATTGCGTCTCGATGGGGAGGGGTACATGCGTGAAGCAGGCGCTCGATTCGGACGACGGTTCGTCTGTGTGCTCGCGATGGCGAGCGCGGGTTGCGCGGAAGCCGGAGTGCTCTCGCGGGACTCTGGACAGCAGCAGCGAAGCGACGCGGCGATGGATGTTGCGGTCGGCCGCGATGCCTCGCGAGGCGACACGTCGTCGGCCGCCGACACGCAGCACGATGCCCTTCCCGACTCGCCATCCGATGTCGCTGCGGACGTAGCGCCGACACCCGTGCACCTCGTGACGCTGGGTCCGGGCGTCGATCCCGCGGACCCGGCGCGCATCGACGCCGCACCGGCAGCCGCCGACCCCGCGAGCGCACCGACGATCGATTACCCGCTCGAGGGCGCGATCATGCCGAGCAACGTGTTCCCGCCCGACCTGATGTGGACTCCTCATCATCCCGGCGCGATGGCGACCGACCTGTTCCACGTGCGACTCGTACGCGCGGCCGTCACGGTGGACGGCTACTTCCTCGACGCGACGGGCTTCACGCGCGCGTGGCAACTCCAGTCGGACGCGTTTCGCGCGCTGACGAATGTCGATCCGAGCATCCCGATCGTGCTCACGGTCGGTGTGCTCTCGGGTGGCGTTGTTCGCAGCAGCGCGCCGCGCACATTTCGAACGGTCGACGCCTTCATCGGCGGCTCGGTCTACTACTGGTCACCGCCGCAGCAACGACTCGAACGCCTCGACGTCGCAACCGCGCATGTCGTCGACTTCCTCCCTCATCCCGGTGACACGTGCATCGGCTGCCACGCCGTCTCGCGCGACGGACAGCGACTCGTCGCGCAGATCGAACCCGCCAACGCGCACAATCCCGATCTCGCGAGTTACGACCTCGTTCGCGATCTCACGGCGAATCCGGCACCGACGGCCTTTCGTGTTCCCGCACGCGGCGACACGGGTCTCTCGTTCAGCGGCGACAACACGCGGCTGATCGCGGGCGGCACGGGGCAGGACGGCGTCGGTGCGCGACAGATGCAGATTCTCGATTCGGTCACGGGCGCCGTGCTCACGACAGGCACCGATGCGAGCACGTCGGGCATCGATCCGGAGTGGTCGCCCGACAGCGCATCGATCGCGTTCACGAACTCGCGCAACGACCTGTTCACGCTCCAAGTGCTGCCGGGCAATCAGTTCGGCACGCCGACGCAGTTGCATCTCGGTGCGTCGCTGCCAGGCGGGACCGTCGACTGGCATCCGACCTGGTCACCGAACTCTCAGTGGCTTGCGTTCCAACACGGCACGACGCGCACCAGTGCAACGGATCGCCACCGCGGAGAGCCCGGCGCGCTCTACCTCGTCGCGCGCTCGGGCGGCACGCCGGTGCGACTCGATCGACTCAACGGCGGCGCGATGGAGAGCGACTCGTATCGCCCTCTGTTCTCACCGTTCGACTCGGGCGGGTACTTCTGGTTGTTGTTCACCTCGACGCGTGACTACGGCAACGCGAGCGCCGGTGTGCGCGGTGAGAAACAAGTCTGGGTAGCCGCGATTCGGCATCGGCCCGACGGCACGAATGATCCGTCCGAGGTGCCGTACTACCTCGCGGGTCAGGAGCGGACGACTGTGCTCTCACCGTTCTGGGCTGCGGCGGCGTGCCGTTCGAACGGCAACGCGTGTTCGGTCGGCGGCGAATGTTGCAGTGGCGATTGCTCGCGCGATTCGTCGGGCGCGATGACGTGCGGCACGCCGATGACGACGATGACCTGCCGAATGCGTGGCGAGATGTGCGGCGGCGGCGGCGATTGCTGCACGGGACTCGAGTGCACCGGAGCACATCTTTGCGACATCCCGGTGCCGGGATGACAGGGCTCCGTGGGACGCGGAGTGATCGCGGGTGAACGAGCTACGCACGCCTCGGTGGTCGATGGGCCGAGGCGGCCAGCCTGCTCGCTGCGGCCGTTCCATGCCCTCACAGCGGACCACCGCCGGGATCGCGGATGACACGTCGACAATCCGTGCATCGAACAGGGAGAAGGCCGCTCGAGTGCTCGAAGAGCTGAGAGAGGCGAGCGGCAAAAAGAACCTCGACATGCCCCTCTGCGATCTCTCACTCATGGCCGATGTGAAGCGTGCGGCCGAAGCGTTCGCGGCTTCGCGCGAGAGACTCGATATGCTCGTGAACAACGCCGGCGCGACGTTTCCGTCGCCCGTGAGGGGACCCGACGGCTTCGAGTTGACGTTCGCGCTCATCGCGGACGCGGAACCCGTCGGGACGAACGCGAATGCGCACCGTGTCGGCATCGCTCTCGCCGAAGGGAAAGCTGTGGTGGCGCGGCGCCCCCCGCCCGCGCCCCGCGCCGTTGCAAAAGC
>CBIHQZ010001259.1:0-2497 GCA_966212315.1 uncultured Myxococcales bacterium | reverse complement strand
AGTGCACCGGGATCGCGGCCCGAAACCGCACGTCGATCTCTGGCTCGCGGTCGAAGCGCAACTGCGCGCCGCGGGGGTCCGCGTCGTCGACACGCTCGGCCGTTGCACCGTGTGCGAAGCAGAACACTTCTTCTCGTACCGTCGCGACGGACAGAAGAGCGGTCGGATGCTGTCGGCGATCGCAGCGCGGTAGGAGGCAGGGAACGCCACGTCGCCCGCCGCGTAGAACGAATCACGGGGTCCGCCCGTCCAATCACCGTGACCACAGCCTGGCTCCCAACGTTCTTCCGGTCTTCGTCATCCGAGAAGAGGCACGATCCCACCGGATCGGGCAGAATGAGCGCGCAACGCCCTTCCCGAGATCGAGGCCCCGAAACGATGCGTGTTTGCCCCACGTGTGGTGCGCGTTACGAAGCGCCCGCGCAGTTCTGTCAGCGTGACGGCGTTCCGTTGCGCATCGAGCAGGAGGCGCGCGACCCGTATCTCGGGACGAAGATCCTCGGGCAGTTCCGCCTGGAGAAGGTCGTCGGCTCGGGCGGGATGGGGATCGTCTACGCCGGGTGGGACGAAGGGCTCGGCCGCCGAGTCGCAGTGAAGATCCTGCATCGCGACCTCGTCGCCAACCGTGACGTCGTCGCGCGGTTCCATCGCGAAGCGCAGATCGCGCACCAGCTCGATCACCCGAACATCGTGCGGCTCATCCTGTTCGGGCAGTTGTCCGACGGAAACCTGTACCTGGTGCTCGAGTACCTCGAAGGTCCGACCCTGTTGCAGGCGATCGATCGCGACGGGCCGATGCCACCGGCGCGCGCGGTGAAGATCGCGTCATCGGTCTCCGATGCGATCGGTTACGCGCATCGTCGCGACATCATCCATCGCGATCTCAAGCCCGAGAACATCATGCTGGTGAACCGCGACGGCGACGCGGACCACCCCAAGGTCTTGGACTTCGGCATCGCGAAGATGCTCATCGGCGGCGACACGCTGGTCACGCAGGCCGGGCTGATCTTCGGCACCGCGCGGTACATCTCGCCCGAAGGGGCGCAGGGCGATCCGGTCGACAAGCGCTCGGATGTCTATTCGCTCGGCGTCATCGCGTACCAGCTGCTCTGCGGCGTGACGCCGTTCGATTCGACCGAGCCGGTGCAGTTGCTCCTCAAGCACATTCACGAAACCCCGGCGGCGCTCCACCGACACGCGGCCGCGCGCAACGTGCCCCCCGCGCTCGAAGCGGTCGTGATGCGCTCGCTCGCGAAGTCGCCAGCCGCGCGGTACGCCGACGGCACCGCGTTCGCCAAGGCGCTGCGCGAGGCGCTGGCCGAGAGCGATCCGAACGCGGCCATCCGCTCGGTGGTTCCGACCGCGTCGATGCCGATGTATCTCGGCAACCAGTCGCCGATGAACGGACACGCCGCGATCGCCCCGGCGCAGTCGCCGGTTCACGCGAGCGCGCCGGGCAACGTGTACGAAGCGCGCCACGCCGATGCTTCGCAATCGCGCCCTGCCGCGCCGAACGCGACGATGCTCGCGGGATCTCCCTCGCATGCCCACGTCGTGCCTGCGACGTCGGTGCACCAGGGGTATGCGCCCGTCGTGCAGACGAGTCCGGCCGCCGGGAGCTCGGGGCCGTATCCCGCGATCCACGGTTCGAGCGCGATCGCGATGCCCGCGGTCCCGCGTCCCGCGCCGACGGTCGCCGTGCCCGCGTTCACACCGGCGCTCGAGCCGGAGTATGCGTCCCATGCGCGGCCGCTGCCGATGCAACCGCACCCCCCCAGTGCGTCGTCCGCGCTGTCGTCCACGCCATCCATCGATCCGCGCGACAGCGACGACGACATCTCGATCCCCGGCCTGCCGAAGAGCAAGCTGCGGCGCGCGCGCAAACAGAAGCAGCGCGAGGCCGAACGCGCGAACAGCGCCGAGCCGACCGATTCGTACACGCCGCCCACAGACTCGGGCAGTTCGAAGAAGACGCTGATCACCGTGGTCGCCTCGGTGATCGCGACGCTGCTGATCGGCGCGACGGCGGCATGGGCACTCGGTCTCTATCCTTCGCAGCGGCGCGCGCTCGAAGTGAGTGCGTTGCTGGCCCGATCGGAAGACGCGCTGCGTGCCGAGCGATACCTGCACGAGGCCGACGAAAACGACGTCGAAGATCTCACCGATGCGGTGCTCGCGCTCGATCCGAACAACACCCGCGCCGCACAGATCCGACAGGCGGGCGCGATGCGTCTGCGCAATCGAGCGGTCGAGATGCGCAACGGCGGGCATCCGGACCAGGCACTCCCGCTGCTGCGCAACGCGATGCGACTCGTCGACGACAGCGAGATCCGCACGTTGATGGATACGATCGAAGCGGAGACGCGCGCGCCGGTTCCGACCACGCCCGCGACGGCGCCGACCACCGCGCCCGCGACGACGCCCACGGCGCACCCGACCACGCCGCGGCCGCCTCTTGTGGATGGTGCTCGCGGTGCTCTTGCCCACCGCGGGGCTC
>CBIHQZ010001258.1:0-2498 GCA_966212315.1 uncultured Myxococcales bacterium | reverse complement strand
CACCGACTGCTCGACCGCGGGTTCGAGCCCTTCGAGGAAGTACTCGCGCGGGACGCCGATGCGAAGACCGCGCAGCGCTTCGGCGCCGCGTGACAGATCGACCGGCTCGACGTCGCGCTGCACCGACGTCGAATCACGCGCGTCGTGTCCGGCGATAACGCGATAGAGCAGCGCCGCATCCGACACGTTGGTGGCGAATGGACCGACGACATCGAACGAGCTGGCGAACGCGACGAGTCCGTAGCGCGACACCCGGCCGTACGTTGGCTTCACGCCGACGAGCCCGGTGAACGCAGCCGGTTGCCGGACGCTGCCGCCGGTGTCCGTACCGAGCGAGAGATGCGAGAACCTCGCGGCGACTGCTGCTGCGGATCCGCCCGACGACCCGCCCGGCGCGCGCGTGAGGTCCCACGGATTGCGCGTCGGGAAGTAACCCGAGTTCTCGGTCGAACTCCCCATCGCGAACTCGTCCATGTTCGCTTTGCCGACGATCACGGCGCCCGCTTCGCGCAATCGCGTCACGACGTGCGCGTCGTACGGCGGGACGTAGTTCTCGAGGATCTTCGATGCGCACGTGGTGCGAAGCCCGCGTGTCGTGAGGACGTCTTTCACGGCCACCGTCACGCCCGCGAGTGGCAGTTCACGTGCGAGTGCAACGCGATCTGTACTGGCCGCCAGCTTCGCATCGAGCGCGCGTGCCGCGTCGAGCGCGCCCGCGTTGTCGACCGTGAGAAACGCACCCACGCGTGCATCGTGGCCGGCAATCCGTTCGAGACTCGCGCGCGCTACGTCTTCCGCGCGCAACGCTCCGCGAACGACCGCTGCAGCTACCTCACGCGCGTCGCCGACTTCCATCGAATCCGTCATCTCAACCGCCCTCGACGAACTTCGGCACGACGAACGCACCCTCGGCGGCGCGCGGTGCTTGCGAGAGCGCTTCATCGCGCGAGAGTCCTTCGCGCACGACGTCGTTTCGCAGCGGTGTCGACAGCGCCACCACGTGACTCGTGGCTTCGACGCTCGATGTGTCCACCTCTTCGAGTTGCGCGATGTGATCGAGCACGCGCTCGAGTTGTGGCGCGAACCGGGATGCTTCTTCCGACGAGAGCGTGAGTCGCGCGAGTGCCGCGATCTTCTGCACGTCGAAGTGTCGTGACGTGTCGGCCATGCGGACCGGAACCTAGCCGCCGTGCGAAGGGCGCTGCAACTCGCGTTTGACCCGGCAAGCCCAAATCACACAGAATGCCTCCAATGCGTCGGCAGCCACTGGGAGGCGCTCCAGAGACTGACGACACGGGGCGTCTGCCATCGGGGCCCCTCGTGTCGCATCCGGTGCGCTTGCCGCTCGGGCGGGACGACGAGATCGCGGCCGGCGTTCACGAAGTGCAGAACGCGCTGACCAGCGTACTCGGCTGGATCGACGTCGCACGCAGCTCCGATGACGCCGAGTTGCGCGAGCGCGCGTTGCGCGTGATCCACAGCGGGGTGGAACGGACGCGAACACTCGTCGCGCGCCTGGCGGATCCCGCGGAACGATTCAGCGTGCGACCGCGAGCGTTCCGCGTGTCGGGGCTCGTCGCCGAGGCGCACGAACTGCTGCGTCCTCGCTGCGACTCGGTGGGCGTGGTGCTCGAGATGCGGCCGTGCGCGGAAGATGTCGTCGCGCTCGGCGATCCCGATCGGATCATGCAGATCGTCACGAACCTGGTGCTCAACGCCGTCGACGCCGTGCTCGCGGTTCCTCAGCGTGGGAGCGAACGCGGGCGCGTCGAGATCATCGTCGAGAGCGACGAACGCCACGCGAGCATCGAAGTTCGCGACGACGGCATCGGCATGGACGAAGCCACGCTCGCGCGCGCGTTCGAGCCGTATTTCACGACGCACCCCACCGCGACGGGCGCCCGCAAGGCCGGTAGCGGTCTCGGTCTCGCGATCTCGCGCGCACTCGCCGAAGCGATGTCGGGCTCGCTCGCGGCGACGTCGGTCTCGGGCGTCGGCACTCGCATCACCGTCACGCTGCCGCGCGAAGGAATGATGCCGAGTCTCAAGCCGCCGTCGGATACCCGCGACCTCGCGCCGGGAACACGCGTGCTGGTGGTCGACGACGAGCCTGCGATTCGCGAGTTGCTCGAAGTCGCACTTGCGTTGCGTGGCGCCGAGGTCACGGCGGCGGCATCCCTCGCGGATGCGCGCGCCGCGCTGGCACATGCGAACTTCGACGTGGTGCTGGTCGACGAGACGCTCGGCCGCCACGATTCGGGCGCGGCATTCGTGCTCGATCTCGCCGCGGACCGGCCGGCGCTTCCGCGCGTGCTGATGACCGGCGCACCGTCGATCGACCATCTTCCGATCGGCGCGGCGAAGAACCTGCTGCGCAAGCCCTTATCGCACGACGAGGTCGTGCGGGTCATCACAGCGGCGATCGAGCAACACGCGCCGTAACTACGCTGCGTGGTTCGCAGCGCATCACGACGCGTGGAGGTCAGCGCGTCGGCGTA
>CBIHQZ010001257.1:0-2500 GCA_966212315.1 uncultured Myxococcales bacterium | reverse complement strand
GGAACCCTGGTCGGTTTCGCGCGCTATTGCCTCACCCTCCCGGACTGGCCGTCGGTCGGGTTCTACGGCTTCGACCTGCAAGCGGTGCGCACCGTCTGGTGAACGCTCTTCGCGCGCGGCGCGAAGTCCGACAACATGGGCGGCATGAACGGCGACCAACATCCGTATCGCGAGGCCGGCCCCGCGCCGCGCATGCGTCCGATCGAACTCGAGTCACGCGTCACCTCCATCGATCTCACCAACGGCCCCGTCGCGCCGTTCGTGTCGACCAAAGGCTCTGACGTCTCGATCGAACCGGCACTGCCCGGCGCACGCATGAGCGGGCTCGTTCCCAACTGGGTGCGTTCGGTACAACTCGGCGACTTCGAGCTACCCGATTTCGGCATCCGCATGGCCTTCCGTCTCGACGGTGAACCGAACGCGATGGTCCGCGTGTGGTTCCGTCACTTCAAGATCGGCAACACCGCGCTCGGCTACGTGCTCACGATGCGTCCGCTCGTGCGGCAGTACCGCGTGACGCGCTACGCAGGCCCCGACGTCGATCCGCTCGTCGAGTGGTCGAATACGCCGTTTCTCAACGGCCCGGGGGCACGCAACGTGGTGGAGGTCGCGGCGCGCGGCGAACAGATTATGGTGGTCTGCAACGATCAGCTGCTCACGCTTCTCAACGACGCGACGTTCGCGCGCGGCGCGGTGTCCGTCGGCGGCACCGGCACGTCACCACGCGATGCGATCATCTTCGAAGGCGTGGACCTCTGGACGGTGCGACCGCGCTGATTTCAGCGCGAGGGCTCGTCGGTGATCCACCCTTCGCCCGTTGCCAGGAGCTTCTCCGCGCGCGCTCGCTCGTCGGCGGGCCAGGGCTCTTCGATCAACTCGAACGTTCCGTAGTCGAACGGCTCACCGGGCGCGCGGGTCGCGGGCACGATCCGTTCGCGCACGCCGCGCTCGAGCAATTCGATCGCGCGATGGTGGCAGTACGGATTGTTCCCGCGCTTGCCGAAGAGCACGTGCGCCGTCCACGAGCAGCCTCCCAGGCAGTCGTCGGCGTAGTAGCAGCTTGCGCAATGGCCCCACAGTTCGCGCGTGGTTCGATCGCGCGTAAACCGCAGCGGCTCGGCGCGTTCGACGATGTCTTCGAGACGATGGTCGCGAATGTTGCCGCCCACGTAATCGCGCGACGGCAACGACGGGCAGCCCTTGATCGCGCCGTCGGACTCGATCCCGAGGGTCTGGTTTCCCGCCGTGCACGCAGGACGATGGCCGCTCGGGTTGTTGCCGCGAAAGAGTGTTTCGTACGGGCCGAAGTACCCGATGTCGTTGCCCGCCGCGAACTCGACGCCGAGCGCGGTGGCCTTCGCGTGAATGCGCGCGAGCATCGGCATCACTTCGAGCACTTGATACGGCTCGAGCAGCAGATCCGGTCGATCCGCCGCGCGTCCCATCGGCACCGTCATCGAGACCTGCCACGCGCCGATGCCGTGCACTTCCATCAGCTCGGCGAGCAACGGTTCGATGTGCCGTAACGCCGGGCGGGTGATCTGCGTGTTCGCATAAACAGGCACACCGGCTTCACGCAGATTGCGGATCGCCGCGAGCGCATGGGCATACGCGCCGGGCCGGCCTCGCAGCGCATCGTGGAGGTCACCGATCGCGTCGACGGAAACCGACACCGCGCTCGCGCCCGCTTCGCGCACCTGTCGGGCGCGCGTCTCGGTCATTCCGAAGCCGCCCGTGACCATCGAGAAGGCCATGCCGCTGTCCGCGATGGCGCGCCCGACCGTCGACCATCCTTCGTGCAGATAGGCCTCGCCGCCGATGAGCGTGACCTCGCGGCACCCCATCGCGGCCAGCTGTGCGACGAGATCGAGTGCTTCGTCGGTGCTCAATTCGTTCGCGCGCGCACGCCCGGCGCGAGAGCCGCAGTGCTCGCAGGCGAGATCGCATCGCAGCGTGAGTTCCCACACTGCGTATTGCGGTCGTGCCGCGCGATCGATGGGTCGCGATGTGTCCGCGAGCGGCAGATGGCGGCGCGTCGTGCTCGGCGCGGAAAGAATCGGGAGCGTGCGATGCGGCGACGCCACGACGGGATCAGCGCGTGCGGTTCGTCGGCTTCAGCATCGGATCGCCACCCGGCATCGGTCGCGAGATTCCGTAACGCGTGGTCATCGGGCGCGGCGTCGTGGGCGGAGGAGGCGTCGGCGGTCGTGCCAGGCCGTAACGCGGCAACGGGCGAATCGGCGGCGGCGCGGGCGATGGGACCACGGGCGCGACCGGAATCGGCGTCGGCTCGACGATCGGCGCGGGAGCCGGCGGTGTCGGCGTGATCTGCGGATCCGCCGGGGGCGGCGAGGGCGCCATCGTGCTCGGCGACTCGGTCTGATCGCGGTGACAGGCCGCGAGCGCGAGCGACGCACCGAGGATGATCCCGCCCACGGCGTGGGTGCGTCCGCGTTTGCAGAACGGGCAGTCGCTCTCGGCGCCACGAACATGGCGGCCG
>CBIHQZ010001256.1:0-2503 GCA_966212315.1 uncultured Myxococcales bacterium | reverse complement strand
GTTGTAATCGATGAGCGGCAGATGCCGCGTGGCCGCGAGCGAGCGGACGACATCGCTGAACCTCGAAGCGCGCGAATTGTACGGTTCCCCATCGGCGCGCGGCGGAATCGTCGACATCACGGGGACCACGTCGTACTGCTCGATCACGTCGAGGACGCGCGAGAGATTCATCGTGTACGTCCCGATGTCGGTGACCTGCAGGTCGTTCGTTCCGTACATCACGATGGCCCACATCGGTCGCGTCGCCTCGAGTTCACGCGTGAGCGGCGCGTCGGGATAGCCCTCGAGCGCAGCGGCCGCGGTCCAACCGGCGACGGCGCACACGCTCGCGCGGTTGAACGAATTGCGATCGCCGATGGCGGTCGTCGAGTAGTAGTGCACCGTGTCCGCGAGATCGCTGTACGCGCCGAGATTCGCCCAGCCATAACCGCAGTCGAACAGGAAGCTCTGACTCTCGGTGATCGAGTCGCCGATCTTCGCGAAGACTTCACGGCGATTCCCACGCGCAACGCCGCGCGCGACGATGTCGCGAACGTGCGATTCCGTGGCGCTGTCGAAGGCCGGCAGCACGACCGGCGTCGACGTGCCCGAATCCTGCGGTGTCACGCCGGTGTCTTGCGGAGGAGGCGTCGTGTCCTCGGGCGGGGTCGTGGCATCGGTGCCGGTTGCGACATCTTCGGGCGGCATGACGACGTCGTCGGCGGTCGTCGCATCGTTCGTCGACATGGCGTCCGCGGCGCCGCCATCATGAATCTGCCGGACGCCGAGGATGGCGTTGAGCAACGGTTCCACGGCGTGGATGGTGCTGCGGCCCGCGTCGGTCATCACCTGGGCGTCGCTGCTGCAAGCCACCATGAACGATGCAATCGGCAACGTGAGCCACGGCCGAACATGAACACGCATACTATTCCTCCGACGTGCATTCCCTCTGCGAGCGCAATCCCGAGTGCACGAGGAGTGCCTCGGTCGAGCCGCGTTCCAACGCGCGCTCGATCGCGAAAACGTGCAGTCAGGGGTCGGAAGAAATCTGTGATCCGGTCGACATCTCGACCTCGGTCGGTCGCGGCGGCGGAATGCTCTCTTCGCGTGCGAGAGGCACTGTGGCGTCTTGCCGCTGCGATTTCGCAGGTTTCGGTTTCGCCGGCGATGGTGCGCCGAGAGCCCACAACATCACGCGCTGCGACCAGTGGCGGGCGAGCCAGATCGGCACGATCGAAATCAAGGCGATGAGCAGAACCGCCGGGTCATGGGCAAACAACGACCGGATGGTGAGCTGGCCCATACCGGGGAAATCGACGAGTGGCTCGACGAGATGGGTCATTGCGACCAATGGCAGCGCGGCGAGCGCAAGGGGCGCGAAGAGCGACGCGAGACCGACACGCGCGCCGTGTCGTACGACCTGCATCGGTTTCGGATGACGGCTCTCGCGCGCCCACGATTCCGCCTCCTTGCGCACGGCGTGAAGGGCAACCCGCGCGGCATTCCGGCGAAGCCACAGCGCCGCCAGAGGGACGAGCGCGATGATGGCAATGGCGATCCGCACGGGATCGGCGAGAACGACGCGGGCGAGGGGGCCGGCCGGGCGGGGCGCGGCTGCGATCTGCACTGCGATGACGAAACCGAACACGAGTGCGCCGAGTCCGGGAACGAGTGCGCCGACCAGATCGAGAAGCTTCGTTCCGAGTGGACGCTGCCGCAATGCGCGTCCGCCGCCGAAGGCCACCACGAGCGCGACGGCGATGAGCGCACCGAGACCGCCGGCGAAGAGACTGCGCAAGACGCGTTCGCGCACTTCGAGAACGATGGGCCTGCCCGTGACCTTCGAGTGCCCGAGCGTTCCTCCGAGCGCGCGCGTGAGCCATCGGCCGTAGCGCGTCTCGGTGAGATGCCCGTTGAAGCGCCCGACGTCACCGAGCGTTTCGAACTCCAGTCGCTCGACGAACCACCATGCCCGCCAGGTCTCGACCGTTTCGCGCATCGCACCCACACGGGCATCGGGCGCGACTCGCAGGGGCAAGCCGGTGATGTTCGATAGCAGCGTCGTCAATCGTCGTGCGGCATCCGTGTCGACGGGTTGTTCGAGCACGTCGAAGATCGCGGGGAGCGCGTACGTGCCGAGGGCGACGATCTGCTCCTCGGCGTTGCGACTCTCGTGTTCGACCAGTCGCTGCACCAGGCGACGCGCGTAGGCCGGACGGAAATCGAGTCCGCGCAGCGAGAAGAATCGATCCCAGTACACGCTCGCGCTCTCGGGATCCAATGGCGGTCGCTCGCCACCGGTGACGCCTGGCGCAAGCGTGGCGAGGATCGCGAACACCTCGGCGCGATCGTCGCCGCGCAGCGTGCCGACCTCTCGCAGCAGCGTCGGAAGCGCGGCCGTTCCCCGGTGCACGATTCGCTCGTGCGCAGCGCTCCTGGTGGCGGGCGCATGAAGTTGCGCAACGTCGTCTTGCGTACGAACTCGCGCATCGGCGACGCGCGAGTTCCACAGCACCGGGAGATC
>CBIHQZ010001255.1:0-2506 GCA_966212315.1 uncultured Myxococcales bacterium | reverse complement strand
AACGAGTTGCTGCACGAGGCGCATCGCGACCGCCGCGCTTCCCTGAAGGAGCGCGCCGAACGTGTCGGGATCCAGCGCAAGCACCACGACGTCGGAGAGTGCAACGGCACTCGACGTTCGCGGCGTTCCCGGCAACAGCGCGCCTTCGCCGAACAGATCACCCGGCTTCAGGATCTGCAGCGAACGCTCGACGAGTCGCACGCGCTTCAACACGCGCACGCGGCCTTCTTGAAGAATGAAGACCTCGCGCCCCTGCTCGCCCTCGCGGAAGATCACTTCGCCGGCGGGATAGCGTCGACCGAACGCTTGCAGGAGTCGGTCGCGTTCGCCTGCGCTGAGATCACCGCTCATTGCGGCGACACTTATAGACAGAAGCCGAGTTGCAACGGAAGAGGAGTCGACCGCCAAGTTCGGTTGACACCAGAATCTCGCTGACTATTCTCCGCGTCCCGTTGCCGGCGTAGCTCAGTTGGTTAGAGCAGGGGAATCATAATCCCAAGGTCGTTGGTTCAAGTCCGACCGCCGGCACCTCTCAAGCCGTATTTCGCTCAGATGCACTTCGCGCGCGTTCGCGAAGTCCGACGAGTCCGGCGCTTTCGATACGGTCCGTGACCTCGCATCTCGGTGCGGATCACCACCGAAGTCGTGACGTCGACGGATCCGACGCGATCGCGACGGACGTGGTTTCCGCTCTGGTCGTTGTCATAGAGTGCCTTGCTGGCGATGCCGCGCGCGTCACCGGCGGAGGAGGAACGAATGAACTTCCGTGCGCTCGGTTTGACGCTGGTATCGGCGTTCACCGGCGTTGCGTGCTCCGGCCCCGGCGGCAACGGCGACGCAGCGCACAACGACGCGAGTGCCGATGGCGCGCCCACGTGTTCGCTCACGCCGGTGCTCTCGCTCTTCGCCACGCGATGTACCAGCTCGGGATGTCATGGCCCCGGCGGGCAATATCCAGAACTCACCGCGGCCGCGCTGCCGATGTGGATCAACGAGCAGAGCCGCGTGATGCCCTCGCTCCGGCTCGTCACGCCGCACGATCCGAATGCGAGTTGGATTCATCGCAAGGTGAGCGGATCGCAAGGGGCGAACGGTGGCGCCCTCATGCCGCTCGGCGCGGGCATGCCCATTTCCGAAGCCGCTGCGATCGACGCGTGGATCATGGATGGCGCACCGACGACGTGCCCCGACGACGCGGGCACCGTCGTGCCGACGCAGCTTCGCCCCGATCCGAACGCGCTCGATCAGAACGCGCTCTTCACGTGCTCGGCACCGACCGCGCCGCGTAGTTCACCGGCGCGCATTCGTCGCATCGACAATCACGAATGGGCGCACTCGATCAGCACGCCCGATGCGCCCACCTGGTACGGCTCGACGACGTATCTCAATCCGTTCACCAACGAGACGGGCGCACCGTACAGCACGTACTCGGCGGGTCTCACGGTCGACACGGCGACGCTCGATCTCTACTTCCTCAATCTCGCGGACGCTCCGGGCGCGTGGAGCGAAGCGGATCCCGGTGGGCTGCGGATCTACCCCTCGTACAACGACTCGATGCTGCGTTGCATTCATGAGGACGCCCACCCCGACGCGGCCTGCATCGATTACTTCGTCGATCGCTTTCTCACGGTCGGTGTCCTGTCACGAGCGCCCACCACCGACGAACGCGCTCGCTTCCGCACTTATCTCGTCGACGCACTCGCACGCGAACCGAACGGCGGCGATGTCGCCGTGCGCAAAGCGACCCTCGACGAAGCGGGCTCCGCTGCGTGGCTCAGTTCGGGCGCGCTCTTCCGCACCGAGATCGGCACCGAGGTCACGGGCGATCCCGCCGGACGGCGAAGGCTCACCAACGACGAACTCGCGCTCTCTCTCGGCGCGATGCTCAGTTCACACCGTCCCGGCTCGGGCATCGGGAACTTTCCCGGCATCGATGCCCCCTCGCCCGATGACGCCACGCCCGAGCGTGGATGGCTGCAACAGATTCGCGCCGCGGCCGACGACGGAACGATTCAAGACCCGGCCGTGCGGCGAAGACTCGTGGCCGCTTACATCGGCGGCGTCGATGTCGCGCGGCGTGACATCTCGCAAGAAGACGGCGATCTCGTCCGCGCAGCGCGTGGCGAATACTGGCTCGCACCGCGGGTCGCCGGGTTCTTCCGCGAGTGGCTCGCATACGGCGATGCGAACAGCGCATTCAAGGACACGCCGAGTGCAACCAGCCGCTTTCCGTCCGACGGATCCATCTGGGATCTCACGACAGCGGGCTACGAGAACCTTCAGGATCGTTATTACGGCTACGAGTCCACGCTCGTGCAGCAACTCGACGACACCATCGCGCGCACGGTGCTCGAGAGCGTTTCGTCGCACACCGATGTGTTCCGCGCGCTCATGACCACGCGACGCTGGCACTTGCCTTCGGATCTCACCGACACCTCGATGCAGGAGTGCACCGACGACGCGCAGTGCACGGCGGCCGGCGAGGATCGCTGCACGGTCATCGGAC
>CBIHQZ010001254.1:0-2506 GCA_966212315.1 uncultured Myxococcales bacterium | reverse complement strand
GCATCGACCTCGTGGCGCACGTAGCCACCGCGCTCGCGATGATCGAGCGCCGCGAGCACTTCGTTCTCGTCGTCGCGATGCACTTCGAACACCGCGCCCACGCACACCGCGTTCGCCTCGGCGACGAGCGTGACGACGCGGCCCAGCCGCTCAGGCGTGCCGCGATGATCGGGTGAGCCTTGATCGAAGCGCCGCCGCCATCCGCGCACCGATGCGACGCGCGCCGTCACGTGCGGAAAATCAGGGCGGAACAAGAGCGAGCCGTAACCGAACACGAACGCCATCGACGCGACCCTCGTGTGCTCAGTCGGGCATCGGCGCGAACTTCTTGTCGCGCAGGTGCCATGCCACGCGCGTCGCGAGCGCCATGATGGTGAGTTGCGGATTCACGCCGAGACTCGTGGGAACGATCGATCCGTCCGCGAGATACAGCTCCTCGACGTCCCACGCCGCGCCGGTGCCGTCGACCACGGAGTTCCCCGCGGAGATCCCCATGCGGCAGGTGCCGAGCGGATGCTGCGACGAGCATTCGATCTTGCTCGCGGGGATGCTCTCGAGATCGAGTTTGCGAAACGCATCGGCGTCGAGTCCGTGCATCCCGAACACCGGTGCGAACACCTCACGCGCCCCCGCGGCGAAGAACGTCTCGCCCATGTGGCGGATGATTCGGGGTACCGCGGCGCGATCGAGCGGATCCATCCGATAGGTCATCACCGGCTCGCCGCCGAACGGCGGGAAGACCAGTTCGCCGCCGCCTTCGTCGTGGATCATTCCGCCGAACATCGCGAGGTACGGAATGTCGCGCGTACGTTTCGCGTGCGCCGGTCCGAATCCGGGCATCGTCGCGGCGAGCACGCCGGGCGGCACGAAGAGACCGGTGAGCGTGATGCGCTCGTCCATGAACGCATCCGAGTACGCGCTCTGCAGCGCGCCCTGCCATCCGCGCACCGGATCGTCGAACCGCGCGAACACGCGGAATCCCGGGTGCAGCGTCATGTTCTTCCCGAGCTGACCGCACTCGGTGCCGATGCCCGATCGACGCAAGATCGCCGGCGTGTGCACCGATCCGGCCGCGATCACCACGCGCTTCGCACGGATCTGCACCTTGGCGTGTTTCTTCCCGCGCTCGTCGAGCAATCGCCCGCGCACGCCGACCGCACGCCGGCCGCGCACGACGATCTTCTCGATGTGACAGTCCGACACCACTCGCGCGCCTGCCGCGATCGCGCGCGGGAGGTACGTCATGTCGACGCTCATCTTCGCGCCGTGCGGGCAGCCGAAGTTGCAGCGACCGCAGCCGTTGCACCCTTTGGTGTTGCGTCGCATCGGCTCGAGTTCGAACCCGCGTCGCGTTGCGCCCTCCGCGAACAGAGCCGTCCCGCGCGATCGCATCGCAACCGGCACTTCTTCGACATGCACCGCGCGCTCGACCGACTCGAAGCACTTCTCGAGTGCGCGCGGGGTGTACCAGTCGAGCCCGCGATCGTTGCGCCACACATCGAGCACGTGCTCGGGAACGCGGAAGCACACGCCGCCGGTGAGCATCGACGAACCGCCCACGCAGCGTCCCATCGTCACGTTGATCATCGGCGTGTCGCCGCGACCGAGCGCAACGGTCACGCCGCCGTCTCGCCACACGGTGCGCATGCTCTCGCTCACGCGAAACTTCGAGTAACGCTCGACCGGCACATGCGGCCCTTCTTCGAGCACGAGCACCGACTGACCCGCTTCGGCGAGTTCGCACGCGACGACCGCGCCGCCCGCGCCGGAGCCGACGATCACCACGTCGACGTCGAGTACCAACGCATCACGTCGATCGCGACCCGCGATGTATTCACCCGCGCCGCTCACGTGTGCTCTCCCTTGCAGGTGCCGTCGAAACCGATCTCGTGCGCCGCGTCCGGATGCTCGAAGTAGAGAATGCACATCGTCACTTTGATCGCGAGGATCGCGGCCGATTGCACGATGGTGCCGCGCTCGAAACGCTCGAGCGCTTCGGCGCGATCCGCGACCGGGAGCCGCGCGAACGGCGGGAGCTTTCCGATGAAGAGCGGCGCGATCCAGACGGTGAAGAACATCGCGAGCGTGAAGATCCAACGCGGGCGCGGGCCGCTCTTCAGCAGGAAGTCACGCAGGTCGGCGCAGAGCCACGCGATGCGATCGGCAGGCGGCGGACCGCTCTCGCTGCTGAACATCGCTTCGGCGACGGACCACACCATGCGATCGAAGAAGTTCGTGGGACCCGCGGCACCGCCGTAGCGCGCGAGTTCCTCGCGAGAGACGAACCAGTTGCCGGAGGACGTTGCTTCCGAGGGTGTGCGATCGAGAACGGGGAGTTGAACGCTCACGGGGGGCGAAGAGTACCTCACCCCCGCTGCCGCGCGCCCCTCTCCCTCCGATGCCGGCGCGTATCGCGCGAACGCGGGCATCGTCGAGAGAGGGGCTCGAAGGATGAGGCGTGATGGGTGAGCTGTACGCGTTCTTGTGCGCCAGGCCGGCGACGTCG
>CBIHQZ010001253.1:0-2508 GCA_966212315.1 uncultured Myxococcales bacterium | reverse complement strand
GGCGCATCCACCCCCTGGAGACGAACGCGTACGAATCCGTTTGAATCGATCGCCGGATGCACGCCGCGCCCGATCACGCGCGCACCGTCGAAAGCGCGAGTTACGCGTTCGCGTTTGCTCCCGTCTTCGACCACCCGAACGGCGTTCCCGACGACCCGAACCCGCAAAGTGTCCGCGTCGGAGTCGCCACCGGGCCAGCACTGACTTCCGTTCAGTGTCCCGCGAATGCGGACCGTGTGTGCCGCCATGCAACCGCCGATTCGCCACAGCGGTGCGCGATTGAACATGCAATAGAATTCATTTTGTTTCGCCGCGCGGTTTCGTAGCGTGGCGGCGGATGGGGGTTTCAGCGGATCTGACGGCGGCTGAACCGGTCCTCGCGGGCTTCCCGAGCCGCCTGCGGAGGATTCGAGATCGCCGCGGGCTCACCCGGCCGCAAGCCGCCGAGCGCGCGAGGATCGCCGAGCGCACGCTGGCGGTGCTCGAAAGCAATCAGAGCAACCCATCGCTCAGTACCCTGCTCCAGCTCGAACGGGCCTACGGCGTCGATGCCGCATTCTTGCTGGCGCGCGACCCGCGCAACCCTCGGCGGTGCCGGAATTGGGGCGCAGAAGACGAACTTTATCTCGCGAACAATCCGCTCCCGCCCAATCTCCATGAATGAAAGGACCGTCGATGCCTGACAACGCGACCGTCACAGTCCGCAGCCCGTTCGACTCGATCAGCGCATCGCGCGAGTTCGACAGCTTCCAATCCGAGTACGCCGCGATCCCGCGCGACAAGTTCAGCGCGATGAACTTCGACGCTGTGAACGGCGCGATGATCGCCGCGGTCGCGATGATGCGCGTCGCGCCGCTGCGCGAGGAGATCCAGTCGCATGCCCCGCGCTTCCCGATCGAGCTGATCGAGAAGGTGCCGCGGCTGGCGGCGGCGGTGTGGTGGGCGTTCCAGTCCAGCCACGCGGCGAACCTCACGCCCGCCGACTACGAGGCGCTCTTCGAGAAGGCGAAGCACTATCGCGCCAAGATGCTGATCGCCGCGACGCAGCTCGTGTTCGACAATCGCCTGCCGGGCCCGGCGGTGGCGGAGATCGAACAGGGGAGCGGGGCGATGGACACGCTCAGTGACGTGGGAAAGTGCGTCGACCTGTTCACGCAGTACTGGTCGCGGGTCGAAGGCTTCAGCATCGTCACGCGCGACGACGTCGTGCAGGCGAAGGAGATCGGCGAGCGTTTGTTCTTCGCGCAGGCGCTCAAGGTCCATGGGTCGGCGCCGACGGAGATCAGCACCGAGATGAAGCAGCGCGCGGTGACCGCGCTCGACCTCGCATACGAGCAGGTTCGTCAGGTCGTGCAGTTCATCCGCCCCGAGACGTATCAGTCCATCACACCGACGATGCGCGAGCAGGGGCCGCGGCGCGCGCCCGAGAAGGACGGCGACGTTGCACCGGGCAAGGCCGCACCGCCGAAGAACGACGTGGCCCCGGCCGCGCCCCCTCCCAGCACCGGCAAGCCGATCGGCGACGGATCCGATCCGTTCAAGAAGTAGCAGCCGCTGAATGCCCGGCGACGGAAGCATCCCCGCTGCGTCGTCTCCGCTCGACGAATTCCCTCACTCCGAAGCCGACGATGCGCTGCGCGACGTGCGCGCAGAGATGGCAGCGTTGCGGCGCGAGGGGGTGCGGCGTCCCACGGCGGACCCGCTCGTCGCCGCGGGCATAGTGCTCGTCGCCCACCCGTACCTCGAGACGCTGCGTCCACTGATCCAACAGCTGCCGCTGTTCGAGATGCGGAATCTCGACAACCTGCGGAAGTACGCGCTCGCCACGTGGCTGACGAACAACCGCAACCTTCCGAAGAGCGAACGCAAGCGCGAGGTCGACCGGTTGCTCGCGCGCGCGATCCCGATCCGTGATCGGCTGTTCATCGCGGCGCCGTCGTTGGTGTTCGACCGCGTGCTCGACAAGGCGCAGGTCGAGTCGATCGAACGCCGACGCGGGCCGCGCCGGGTCGCCGGGGACATCGAGAAGCTCGCGTCGATGTACCTGGCAGCCGGCGACGCCATCACGGGCAAGTCGATCGTGACGATCGCGATGGCGCGCGAAGCGGAGATCCTCGCCACGCGGTTGATGGGGCTGGCGAGCCTGGACGACTCGGTCGACTTCGATCGCGTGAAGGCCATCGACGACTTCGTGCGCGCGTTCTTCTTGCTCGATCGCGCGTACACGCAGTGCCGCCGTGCGGCGGACTACCTGTGCTTCGGGGATCCGCGACTCGCGACGCTGGTGCCGAACTATTACGCCGTGCAACGTCGCAAGGTTCGCCGGAAGGCGCCGCCTGCCGGGGGCGGCGGTGCTCCGCCTGCCGAAAGCGGGAATGCGCCGCCGTCGGAACCCACGGGTTGAGATCGTTCGCCGTCGGGGGCCGGGGAGGCGCTCGATCGGGCGAGCGTGGGCGGAGGAGCGAGCGTGGAAGAGGATCGATCCTGTGGGTTCGATGCTCGGAGTAT
>CBIHQZ010001252.1:0-2510 GCA_966212315.1 uncultured Myxococcales bacterium | reverse complement strand
GTGGGGGCGCGGTGATCATCGAAAGATTTCCCAGTGGGCGATGTGCGACGCGAACCGACCCACGCGAATCCGGCGGCTGCGCGCGACCGCGTTGGGCGCACCGAAAATCGCGCGCTCTCGCGATGATGGGTGCAGTCCCCACCCGACGTTGGCGCGGTGGTTGCGACGGCTTCGACCCGTGGAGGCGCGAAGCATGAACAAGCAGATGGTCGGCGCGACGCGGTGCGGTGTGGTGGCGGCGTTGTGGCTCGCGATGGCTGCGACGACGGTCGCCTGTTCGGCCGATGGATCGCTTCCGACCGGCGCGACACTCGATGCGGTCGACGACAGCAACGTCTCGACGTCCGAGATCTCCGCGAGCTACCCGATCGGCACGACGGTCGCGGCGACGGCGAACCTCAATATCCGCACCGGACCGAGCACCGGCTACCACGTGATCGTCGTGATGCCCGAAGGCTCGCGCGCGGTCACCGTCGATCAGACGACGCCGGAGAACGGCTTCTACAAGATCCGTTACGGAAGCACCGTGGGTTACAGCTCGGGCGCGTTCCTCCGCATCGTCGCGTCGGGGAGCACGGGCGGCAGCGATCCGGGCGCGCCTTCGGGCGGATCGACGAACGTCGATCTGTACAACGTGATCCATCGCGCGGCCGCGGGCGTCGGGTTCGCATACTGGTGGGGACACGGCTCGTGGCTCGACGAAGGGCCGACCTCGTCGACGCAGGGCGTGTGCAACGGTTCGTGTCCGAGCTGCTCGCACAGCGGGCAGTACGGCGCCGACTGCTCGGGATTCGTCGCGAAGGCATGGATGGTCCCGTCGTCGAACACCGCGCTCTCGGACGACGAGCACCCGTACGACACCGCATCGTTTCGTAACACCACGGGTGGCGGACAGTGGTCGCGCATCGATCGCTCGACGGCGCGCCGCGGCGACGCGCTCGTCTACAACAACGGATCGACGGGTCACGTCTTCCTGATCGATTCACCCGACCCGTGGGGACAGATGTGGACCTACGAAGCGCCCGGATGCGCGTCTGGCGGCGGCCGTGTGCACCACGTGATTCGCACCGCCACCGATGCGTACGTCGCGATTCGCCGTAACGGTCTCTGATCGATCGCCGCGCTGACCTCACCCCCCCATCGCTTGCAACGGGATGCGCCGTTGCCCTCTCCCTCCGTCGCAACTTCTACGGATTCCCGGCGGGTGAACCCGCGGGCAACGACTCCTAAGCTTCGCCTGCGCGAAGCTCGCGGTGACTGCGAGCTGCCTTCGATCGCTTCGATACAGACCACCGGTGTGTTCGATGCGACACCGCGAGACTCACGAAGGTGAGGTTTCGGAGGTCCCGCCGCGGCGCCCCTCAGAACAACACGCCCATCGTCGCGCCTGCGGTCCACACTTCGCCCGCGATCGTGTAATCGCCAACGGGGTCTGCGGGGTCGTCCTTGTGCATCGCGCGCGACTCGAGGAACTGCCCTTCGCCGTGAATGTCGAACACCAGCCCTCCGCCGAGGACGGGTTCGAGTCCGCGCACGACGATGCCCGCGCCGATCGAGACCGCGTGACGATTCGAGTCGAGGAAGTTCGTTCCGCCGCGCTGTTCGGGCACCGGTGACGCCTCGTAGCGATACCCCACGCGCGCCGACACCGAATGCCGTCCGACCCCGCGCGTGTACTCGACGCCGACGCGCGGCACGAACGTGTCGTGGAAGTTCGCGGGGAGAACCTCGGTGGGCGGCGGCAGCGACGGCACCATCAGACCGGTGACTTCGGGCGGAATGCGAAGGTCGAGACCCACGTCGAGATGTGCGCTCGGGTTCACGTACGTCGACCAGTTCACCCACGTGAGATCTGCGAGCACCGTCAGCCCTGGTAGCGGCCGCCACGATGCGCCTGCCACTGCCTGCTGCGGAAGGAACACGGCAACGCTGTTCGACGCGAGCGAGTAGCGCCCCGCGATGCGCGTCGCGCCCGGGTCACTCGGGCGGCCGAGAACGATCTGCCCGTCGACCACGGCGTCGATCGAAAGCGCCAGCTGGAACGAGCCGCGATACGCGAGCGCGAGGGTCAGCGACGGCAACACGTCGACCTGAATACCCGCCTGCGGATAGCGCACCGACACGAGGTCGGCGTCGACGGTGTGGCGAAGGTCTGATGCGTCGGCGTTCGGGTACGCGATGCTGCCGTAGATATCGAGACGGCCGCGCGTCGACGAAACGAACGAGATGCCGCCGCCGAGACGGAGCCATCGCACCGGCGAGATCGCGAGGTTCGCGGCGATGCTGATCAACTGCACGCGGTTGTCGTACAGCTCCCAACGCGGCTGAGCCTGCGGGAGCGAACGCGAACGCGAGATGCGGTCGTCGGGAAGATGGATCGCGAGTCCGAACGCGAACGGCAGCCCGAACACTCGGCCCGGCGCGACGATGCCGCCGATGAGCCCGTGCGCGGGATCGACGTGATTGTCGCGGCCGTTCGTTCGCAGTGCGTGTGATGCGTAGAAGTACCC
>CBIHQZ010001251.1:0-2511 GCA_966212315.1 uncultured Myxococcales bacterium | reverse complement strand
CCGAACGTGATGACGATGACCGAGGCGCTGGTGCACGAGTTCCAGCACAACAAGCTCAACGTCGCGGCCTACACCACCGAGTTCCTCGAGAACGCATTCGAGCCGCGCTACCCGTCGCCGGTGCGCCCCGATCCGCGCCCGCTGTGGGGGATTCTTCTCGCGGTGCATGCGTTCCTGCCGGTCGCCGTGCTCTATCGCCGGATGCGCGCCGCCGGCCATCCACGCGCATCACACGCGGACTTCGCGCGGCGGCTCACCGAAATCGATCTGAAGAACCACGAGGGCATCGAGATGCTGCGCGCGCATGCGCAGTGGACGCCCGCGGGGGCGGCGCTCTTCGCGGAACTCGACGCGCTCGATTGCGCGCACATCGGCGAACTCGCGGCCGCCGGCGCCGACGTCGCGCCACGCGAAGCGCACGTCGGCTGAAGGGGGGACGGTATTAGCTTTCTGACATTCTGCAGTGGACCAACTGCCATTTTCCCCGAGGAAATGCGGGTCATCGCGACCGGTGGAGAAATGACAGAAAGCTAATACCGTCCCCCTACGGGAACGCGTACACAGCGCTCTCGCCGTACCGCCGCACCAGCTCGTCGACGTACGACACGAGCGCGTCGCGACGACGCAGCAACGACGCGATCTGCACGTCACTGAGTGGTGGATGGGCGGTGTCCGGATCGAGCGCCATCTCCGCGCGTACCGACGCCTCGGTCAGCGATCGCGCGCGCGTGATCATGCCGCGCGAGAACTTCTGCACGCGGCGCAGATGTCGCATCACGCCGGCCAGCATGCGATCGCCGAACGGCTCGGAGAACCCGCCATTGTTGTCGCGATAGATCAGATGCCCGGCCGCATCCATCGGCACGTTCTGCCCGCTCCAGCGATCCCAATTTCCGGTGAGCACGTCGAACGCGATGAGCGTCGAGATCTCTTCTGCGCGCGTCGCCTGCTCCGGCGGAACGGAGCCGCCCTGCCGCAGCCACGCGGTCCAGCGCGACTGCTCGCGCTCCTGATCGACGCGCGATTCGCGGAGCACTGGCACCCAGTAGATCGCCGCGCCGCGCACCGATTGATCGCGTTCGATCGTGACCGGCGTCTCGAGGCTCAGATGCAGCACCGCGGCGGGAACGATGCGCGAAACGGCCGGCGGAACGCGATCGAGTTGCAGCAACCGGTTCAGTCGATAGGCGGCGATCTCCGCGCGATACGCGTCGCCGTGCGTCTGCGAGCGAGGCTTGAACGCGGCGTCGACGTCGCCCGCGAGCCGCAGATGGATGTTCACGCTCGTGCTGCCGACCTGCTGGCGCCCCACGATGCGCGCGGTGCGGATCGCTTCGAGGATGTGATCTTCGCTCACCCCGCCGAACGTGCGGCCGCTCGGCGACGCGGTGTTCGCGACCGATGGCGCCGCCGTCTGCGCGCGTGACACGAGCGGACCCGTGACGAGGGCCGCGGACACGAGAAACGGCGCGAAACGCAGCCACGGAGAGCGCATGCGGGCGAAGCTATAGCGGTGTGTGTCGAGGCTTTCCACTTCGCTACCCGCGCCACTCGCTCGCGAGCATCCCGTACACGGCGTGATCGACGAAGTGGTCGTAGAGCCACTCGGCGCCACGGCACTGCCCTTCGAACTGATAGCCAAGTCGTTCGGGCACCGCGCGCGATCGGCGATTGTCGAGCGCGGCGCGGATCTCGAGGCGGTTCAATTGCAACGACACGAACGCATGCGTGGTCAGCATCCGCACCGCGCGAGTCATCAGACCCTTGCGTTGATGCGCGGCGCCGAGCCAGTAGCCGATCGACGTGCGACGGTTCGTCCAGTCGATGGTGTGGTAGCCGCACACGCCCGCCAGCATCCCCTGCGAGAAGATCCCCACGTTGAGACTCATCCCCTTGGAGAACTGATCGAGCGCCATCTGGATCCATCCGAGCGCGTCACCGACGGTGCGGGTGTTGTCCACCCACGGCAGCCACTTGCGAAGGTGCGCGCGGTTCTCGTCGATGACCGCGTAGAGCATCGGTGCGTGACGCTGCTCGAGCAGCACGAGGTCGAGTGATTCATCGACTGGAATGCGAAACATGGATGGAGTGCCGTGAACGATAACGCGGAGGCGATGGGCGCTCCGAGAGATATGCGCGTGCTGCGTTGGACCGCGATTCGCGGTGGATATTCACTCGCTTACGCTTCAGTGCGTCCGCCATCTCGTGGTGAGCCTGTCGAACGAAGCGCAGTGGGCCGTGCGCGTCCCGCATTCATGGTGAGCCCGTCGAACCACGCGAAACGAGCCCGCGCTACAACGCGGTGACGCGCACGTTCTCGCGTTCGGCCGCTGCCTCGGCCGCGGCGACACTGGTGACCCAGTCATCGCCCGATTGCAGCCGCGCACGGTCGATGCCGAACACCCGCAGCAACGCCCAGGGCGGTTCGAACGCGAGATCGGGTTCCTTCAGGAACAAGCGCCCGAGGTTCTCGACGTACGCGGTCGACAGCTCGCGGAACGAGATGTGATC
>CBIHQZ010001250.1:0-2512 GCA_966212315.1 uncultured Myxococcales bacterium | reverse complement strand
TTGACACGGTAGGGGTCGCTAGTTCAATCCTAGTCGCGCCTACAATTCAAACGCAGATTCAGTCCACGAATCAAACAAAGCGGCGGCCGCGAACGAAGAGTTCGGGTCGCCGTTTTCGTTTCGGGGGTCATCGAGGGATTCCCGGCGGGTAAACCGGCGGCAACGGCTCCGAAGCTTCGCCTCCGCGAAGCTCGCCGTCACGGGGAGTTGCGTTCGATCGCTTTGGAAGAGACCACGGGTTTTGTCGATCCGACATCGCGAGCCTCACGAAGGTGAACGCTTCGGAGGTGCCGTGGCTTCATCAGCCGCCGGGCTGGAAACCGGCCGGGCTCGAATTGATGAGGAGCCCGAAGAACCTGGGGAATACCCATTGCACGCGTTCGTCTGCCGCACGACCGACCGCGCACTTTCGCGGCTGTCTGCGCGCGACGAAAGGAAGGGTCGAACAATGGGCCGGATGATCAGCACGGGAGTCGATGTCGTCAGCTTTCTCGAGGAGCAGCATCAGCAGATCAAAGCGTTGTTCCAGCAGGTGATCGAGAGTCGCGGCGACGCGCGCGAGAAGGCTTTCTTCCAG
The DNA here is from genome assembly GCA_966212315.1 of uncultured Myxococcales bacterium. Lineage (GTDB taxonomy): Bacteria > Myxococcota_A > Polyangia > Polyangiales > CBIHQZ01. Next base: position 1,935 of record CBIHQZ010001250.1, on the reverse strand, counting down.
CTGCGCCGGCTGCTCGCGGTGCACGAGACGGCGGAAGAGGAGATCGTGCATCCCGCGGCTCGGCGTGCGTTGCCCGACGGCGACGCCCTGGTCGAGGCGCGGCTGATGGAAGAGAACCAGGCGAAGACCGCGCTCGCGGCGATCGAGAAGCTCGAGGTGGACTCGGTCGAGTTCGACGCGCAGATTCGCGCGCTCCAGACGGCGGTGATCGCGCACGCCGAGTCCGAGGAGCAGCAAGAGTTCGCACGGCTCGGTGCGAAGCTCGATGCCTCGCGCCTGGAGGGCATGCGCAAGGCGGTGCAGTTCGCAGAGGCCGCCGCGCCGACGCGCCCGCATCCAGGCGTGGAATCGGCGACCGCGAACCTGCTCGTCGGTCCGTTCGCCGCGATGATGGACCGCGTGAAGGACGCGCTCACGAAGTCGTAAGCCGAATGGCGCGATGCGACCCGAATGGCGCGATGCGACCGCGCCGACCGCGCCGACTGCGCATCCCGAGGCACGCATGACCTGGGGATGCGTTCGCACGCGGCCTGTTTGCGGCTCTTCGGACCTCGATTCACGCTTCGCTCGTGGCAGGCACGACCGGCGGGCACGACATCTCGATCCTCCGCGACCTCGCGGAGGCGCAACGTACCCATCGGCGCGTGAGGGTGATCCTGCAGAGCACCGCGAAGGGCGATGCGACCGTGCGGGTCGTCGAGGGCTTCGCCGTCGAGATCGCGAACGGGAGCGACGGCAAGGCGCGAGTGCGGGTGGCGGTGCCGATCGGCAGTGGCGAGCCGATCGAGGTGCGGCTCGAACTCGCGATGATCTCGGTCGTGCAGAGCGTGGGGTGAATAGGCTCGTTCTCGCTACAACAAGGCCCGGAGCGGGTCACCACATGCGGCCGCTCACGAGTCGCAAACCGATCGACGCCCAGGGCTCGAGCGGGGGTGTTCCCCACAATCCCGTGCCGTAGGTTGCGTCGAGCTGCACGTGATTGCTGAACACGTAGCGCGCGCCGAACTGCGTCGCGCCGTCGATGCCGTGAGAGTACGGATCGCCCGAGAAGATCTCGCCGATCGCGTGAAGTTCGGCGACGAGTCTCAGTTGCACGCCGAGTCCCCACATCGGTTGGAAGGGAATGCGTGCCCCGCCGGTGCCTGCGAAGCCGAGGTTCGCGTGGATCAGCAGTCGCTCGCGATCGAGGAGCGCCTGCGTGAGGCAGAAGTACGTGAAGCCTCCCCATCCGGGCGGCGCGACGCCTTCGGTGCCGAACGGAACGCCGGTGCCGGCGACGACGGAGATGCCGGGCCATCGATTGGTGTGCGTTTCGTAGAGCAGCAGTTTGGCTTGCACGATCGGAAGGCTGTACGCGGCGCGTGCGACTCCGTTGTCCCACTCGGCGCCGTACAAGCCGCCGAGGCTCACTTCGAGCCGATCGATCGCGCCGAAGCCGAAGAGAAGCCAGTGCTGCGCGGACTGTCGATCGAAGCGCCCCCATGTCTCGAGTTGCAGTGCGTGCTCGCCGACGACACGCGCATCGTCGGTCACGAACGGGCGGGCGGCATGCGCGATGCGATCGTGCGCAACGATGATCGTGATCGTGAGGAAGAACGACGCTGCGAGGCGGAACGTCGGCTGCGATCGAGGCACGGTCGGTCAGAGTGCAGCGGAGATGCCGTCTCGGATCAGTGATGGAGGCCGCGGAGACCTCACCCCCGCTGCCGCTCGCCCTCTCCCTCTCCCTCGATGCCCGCGCTGGGAGCGCGGACGCAGGCATCGTCGAGAGAGGGGCTGGAACGATGGCGAGGGGAGATGAGGACGGGAACGAGGCAGTACGATAGTCAGCTGCGTTGAATGCGCGGTGCGCTGTGTTTGTCTCGGCCCCGCGCGGCGTCCGCTGAATGCACTGCGCCGCGGCGCCTTCGATGCACGCCATCCCCCTGGCCCGCC
>CBIHQZ010001249.1:0-2520 GCA_966212315.1 uncultured Myxococcales bacterium | reverse complement strand
GATGAACGATCGCCGCGCGCCGAATTGATCGCATCTCGTTAGCGTTGCACTAGTAGACGACCACTGCCGTCGCGACCGCACCGTCGGCAAGTGGTGCCGCACCGACCGTCCACTGCATCGGGACGCTGTGCGTTGCCGAGTTCCCGACGCGACCGAGCGGCGACGTCGACACGACACCCGTGCGACTCGTGGAGAGCAGCGCGATCCCCACGGCCATCGCGATCGAGCCCACACCGACGACCCCGAGCCCGGGTGCGAGCCACAACGCGCTCGGAGGACCACCGCGCGCGCCGGACGCCCAGAGCGGCCCGAAAATTACGAGTGTGCCGGCGGTGAGCGTGAGACCGCCCGTGAGGGTGAGCGCGAATCCGGTGTCGTAGCGCGCGTGCGATGCGGCGCGGAGCCGAACGCGAATTCCCCACGGCGGCACGGAGAGCTGCGAGAGGTCCTGACGAAGTCCGGGGCCGCCCGACCAGAGTCGCACCACGCCGCGCCGTGCGTAGAGCATGCAAGGTGTTGCGCACAACGCTTCGCCCGGATCGACCGGCGGCGTTCCGGCCGGCGCGCCGAGGGATTGCGATTGCGGCGCGAGTCCGACATCGAGCTGCGCACCGGCCGACTCGATTAACAGCGGCGAGCGGCCCGGTTCCGGGCGAAGCGTGAACGTCGGCGGCGGTTCGTCGTCGTCGTGCGATGCGGTTGATTCAGAGGGCGCATCCTCGGGCGCGGTCGATCGCGACCGCGGCGCGGCGGACTGGGTGGCATGAGGCGCCGCGTCGGCGAACGCGGTGGGAGCGCCGAGCGCGCTCGATGCGAGGACGGCGGCGACGGCGACGACGAGAAGCGAATGACGCATCAGCGTGCGCCGCGTAGGAAGTCGGCGCCGCACTGTCAACGCCGCTACACGGCCTCGACGCGCTCGCGATACCCCTCGCACGTGCGCTTCCACGCCGGGCGATCCATGCAACGCGCCAGGTACGCGCCGACGTGCTTGTACGTCTTCAGCAGCGCCGGATCGGTGCTTCGCGCGCTCAGCACGTGCGTCATCAGGATGTCCGCCACCGTGAATTCGTCGGTGGCGATGAACGTCCGATTCGCGAGCCAGCCATCGAGTTGCTCGAGACGCATCGTCGCCCACTGCTTGAGCGCGTCGCTCGGTTTGGTCCCCTTGCCGTCGTTCCAGTCCACGAACCACCCCGTCAGGATCGGCACCTCGATCGTATTGAGCGCAGCAACGGTCCACCGCAGCACCTGCGCTTCGCCCGCGAGATCGTGCGGCATCAGCTTGCCGGTCTTGCGCGCGAGGTAGAGCAGGATCGCGCCGGACTCCGTCACCACCACGCCGTCGTCGTCGATCACCGGGAGCTGACCGAACGGGTTCTTCGCGCGGAAATCGTCGCGATCGAGGTCTTCGTTCGGATGATCCATCCCGACGATCTCGTACGGCAGCCCCATCTCCTCGAGCGCCCAGAGCACGCGCAGATCGCGGGTGTTGCCGTGGGCGAATTTGTTCACGCGGGAGAAGCCGTAGACCTTCAGCATCCGCGCACTCTGACTCGCCCCCGCGCCCTGCTCCAAACGTAAACGTAAACGTAAACGTAAACGGAGCGCGCGCCGACGCTCCACGACCACTCGTCGTAGAAACGGAACGCTCTGGCAACGCGCTGACCACCGAGCGGATGGGCGTTCCGTTTACGATGACGTTTGCGTTTACGTTTGCCCGGTCGTTCCACAGAACGGGCTGCGCCGACCGCGTCCGCTGCGACACGACCAGTGTCTCGGCGCCGACACACGCGGCCGACCACGTCCCGTTCAAGCACTCGAAATCACGTCGCAGTACCGCCGCGCCGCCCCTGGTCCGCGTCGTGCGATGAGTGCTCTCGCGCACCGCGCGGAGGTCCCATGACACACCGCAAACTCGTCCTCGTCGCCACGCTCGCTCTCGCACACGCCGCTTGCTACCAAACCGGCGCATCCAACGACTCGCTCGACGCCGAAGCCAGCGCCCCGCAGGATGCGGCGACATCCGTCGAACAACCGGCCGCCGAACCTCCCGCATCGCCCGCGATCGAACACGCGTATGTCGTCGACGCGAACGGACCATCGATCGTCCTCGAAGCGAATGCGCAAGACACATGGGCGACGGGCTCGCCCGAGATCACGGCGGACTCGAACGGCATCGTGGTTCGCCGTCACGTCGATCCGTCGGCCGCGCCGCCCGAGCGCATGGCGTGGGCAGGTCGCACGGTGCGGGTCTTCCATGATGCGGACGCCGTCTGCACGGCGCGCATCGGATCCCCGTACGTCGCGGGGCTCTTCGCGCGCGACGCACGCATCGCACACCGCGACGATGAAGGTAACGACGACGGCGAGAGTGACAGTGCCGAAGCCGCGCTCGCCGCACCGACGCCGGCACTGGCGACCCGCGCGTGGGAGGAAAGCGGCGACGGCGGTTCGCGCGTACTGCTCGCACCGCTCGTTGCGCTCGAGGGCGACTGCTCGACCGGCCTGTGGGCGACG
>CBIHQZ010001248.1:0-2522 GCA_966212315.1 uncultured Myxococcales bacterium | reverse complement strand
GCGCGCGACGGCGAGGAAGTCGCTGACGTCGGAGCCCGGCGCAATGCGGCGAATCTGGATCGTCATGGCGGCGGGATCGTACGGACGCGCTGCTCGGTTGCAAGCACGGAGAGGCCTTCTATCGCGCGGCGCGGCGCGCTCCGCCGGCGCAATTTCAGTCCGGAACCCCGCATGGCGGAGATACAAACGCGACAAACGCGATGACCCGATCAATCGATACTTCAATCGTCATTCATCGAAAGCACCACCGAGTGAACCGTCGCACGCAACGGCAGCGCGCCTGCAGCAACCCAGGAAATCACTTCAGCGGCCATCGTCGCCGACTCCAGTTCGGGGCTGCGTTTGCGCACATCTCGTGCTCTGTCGCGAATCTGAATCACGTTTGAACAGCGGTCTCGACGTGCGATGTTTTGCGTCTGGAGGCTTTCAATGCGCACGGGCTTCATTCTCACAACCTCGTTTCTCGCGGCCGCCGCGTTGACTGCATGTTCGAGCAGAAACGGGACCGGTGACGGCGGCGACGGATCGGCCGACGCTCGATCCGACGTTGCCATTTCCGACACCGATACCACCCACGACAGCGGCGGATGCGGCCTCGTCACGTGTGCCAGTGCGCACGTGAACTGCGGGCTCATCGGTGACGGATGCAACAGCACCATCGACTGCGGCTCGTGCACCAATGCGGGCGAGACGTGCGGCGGCGGCGGCATGGCGAACGTGTGCGGCTCCGGCGGTTCGACGGGCGACGGAGGTCCGATCTGCACCGCGCGTACGTGCACCACCGCGAACGCGAACTGCGGTCCCGTCGCGGACGGATGCGGTGGATTGCTCCAGTGCGGCACGTGTTCGACCGCCGGTGAGTTCTGCGGTGGCGGCGGCCCGAATCGATGCGGCACCGGCAGCACGACGACGTGCACCGGACTCTGTCTCCAACAGCAGGCATGCGCCGGCGGCGGCACGACGACGGTGTCGGGCACCGTGTTCGCGCCCGCGCGCAACAACCCCGACCCGATCTACAGCGCATTCGTGTACGTCCCGAACGCCGCGGTGCAGCCCTTCACGCCGGGCGTGACGTGCGCGCGTTGCGGAACGCAGGTCAGCGGCGAGCCGCTCGTCACCGCGACGACCGGACCCGACGGGCGCTTCACACTGCGCAACATGCCGGTGGGCGACAACATCCCGCTCGTCATCCAGCTCGGACGATGGCGTCGGCAAGTGGTCATCCCGCACGTCACCGCCTGCACCGACACGCCTCTTCCCGCGACGCTCACGCGACTCCCGCGCAACCGGACCGAGGGTGACATCCCGAAGATGGCGATGGTCACCGGCGACGTCGACGCACTCGAGTGCGTGCTCCGCAAGATCGGCATCGACGACACCGAGTTCGGCCGCCCCGCGGACGACGGAGGCGCGCGCCGCATTCACATCTACGTCGAGAACGGTGCCGACGCGGGGCGCAACACGCCCGATCGTCAAGCGCTCGTCGGAACCCCTGCGACGCTCGCGCAATACGACATGACGCTTCTCGCGTGCGAAGGTTCCGAGACGTTCGAGCGGAACAGCGAGATCACCAACCTGGTGAACTACGCGAACACCGGCGGACGCGTCTTCGCGACGCACTTCTCGTACACGTGGATCTACGGCAACCACGGCATGGGTGGCGGCGTGGAGACGTGGTACCCGACCGCGAACTGGGACCTCGGTGGGCGCGACACGAGCGTTACGGGGATCATCGACACCGGCTTTCCACGCGGTCGCGACTTCGGCGACTGGCTCGTGAACGTCGGCGCCGGCACCCGTCGCAACGGCAACGTCGAGATCACCATCAACGATCCGCGCTTCGACGTGGACACCGTGGCGGGTGCTACGCAGCGGTGGATCTACACGACCGGATCGAACGCTTCCGTTCAGCACATGACGTTCAACACGCCGCTCGGCGCGGCCCCCGACACGCAATGTGGTCGCGTGCTCTTCAGCGACTTCCACGTGGCGAACTCGAGCACCAACGGATCTACGTTCCCGAACGAATGCATGGCGGGCGGGCTCACCGAGCAGGAGAAGGTGCTCGAATTCATGCTCTTCGATCTCTCGTCGTGCATCCCCACGAACATGCCGACGTGCACGCCGCAGACATGCGCGAGCCAGGGTCTCACGTGCGGTCAAGCCGGCGACGGATGCGGCAACGTCCTTACCTGCGGCCCGGCCTGCGGAACACCCGATGGCGGAACGTGCCGCGCGCGCACCTGCATGGAAGCGGGCGCGAACTGCGGTCCGATCTCGGACGGCTGCGGCAACATCATCCAGTGCGGTGATTGCGTCGCGCCCCTCACCTGCGGCGGCGGCGCGCAAGCGAACGTCTGCGGCACGATCGGATAGTCAGACAGGCGTTGACCAGATCCGCGCCGGGCAATGGTCGTAGCCGGTGTCGAATCACGAACGGATCCACTGCACCCGAGACTCGTTTGGTTGACGCCTTCACCCGACCGCATCGAGTTGCGCGAGCATCGTCGCGTAATCGAGCA
>CBIHQZ010001247.1:0-2524 GCA_966212315.1 uncultured Myxococcales bacterium | reverse complement strand
GCGACCGCTGCGCCGATGATTTCTGCGTTCGACGGCGAGCGCGATCCGACTGTTCTCGCCGCGATCATCTCGGCGCTCACGGCCATCGGCGATCCGGCCGCCCTCCCCCTCGTGCAGCAAGCGACGCGCAATCCGAACGCGGGCGTCGTCGCGCAGGCACGTCGTGCGTTGCCGATCCTGCAGGCCGCTGCGAGCGCGGGCGGTGGCAACAACAACGGCGGCGGCAACAACCCTCCGCCCAGCAACGCGTCGGCGCGGTTCCTCGTCGGCGTCGGCACGGTGAACAACCAGTCGGGCGTGCGCGGTTCGCAGCTGTCGCAGGTTGCGCAGCAGGCGTTGCAAGGTGCGCTGCAGAACCGCGGCGAGGTCGTGTTGCATTCGGGGAGCGCGGCGGCGGGGACGGCGACGTTGCGGTCGCGGCATCTCACCGGGCACTTCTTCGACGCGAACATCCAGTCGCTGCAACCGCGCGGCCATGGTGTGCGCGCGTCGGTTTCGATCGCAGTGTCGACGTATCCTGGACGGGTCTACGAATTCGAATCGCAGACTGCGATCACGATCTCGGGTGGGTCGTCGAACTCGCAGCAGACCGAGGACGACGCGGTGCGACGCGCGGTCGAGTCGGCGGCGGGCCGGGCGGTGACGCAGTTGCTGTCGACGCCATGAGCCCTGCATCCCCTGAAAACGTGGTCGCAAACGTGACCATCAACGTATCCGCCGTCGCAACGAGGCCCCGGCATTGCCCGGCGGGCCCCGCGAATTTTTCAATGTTTCGCTCATCTGCTCTACGATTCGCAGCGAGGACCTCATGACGTCACCGACCGCAGGCGCGATGCCCGCGCCGCAAAGCGGACCGCCGCCGAAGCGGCTGCTTCGGAACTACCTTCTCAATCCGCGCTTTCAGCTGAAGTACACCGCGCTGATCGTCTCGACCGCGGTCGTGCTCATGATCGGGCTCGGGATCGTCATCATGCGCACCGCGAACACCGCGGCGGCGCAGGCGACCACCGCCTCGGCGCAGGCCGAACGCGCGATGCGGGAGTCGCAGACGAGCTCGCGGATCATCCGGATGAACGATCTGATGAACGCGGCGGACAACCCCGAACTCGTTCACACGATCGAAGCGCAACTCGCCGAGGGCGACCGTCAGGCGGCGCGCAACCTCGATGCGGTGCGCGAGGGACGAACGCAGATCGCGTACACGCGCAAGGTCACGGTCTGGACCCTCATCGTGACGGGGCTTCTCTTGGTGCTCTTGCTCGGCGCGACCGGCATCGTCGTCACGCACAAAGTCGTCGGCCCGGTGTTCAAGATGAAGCGCCTGCTCCGCCTGGTCGGAACGGGGAAGCTCGATATCCGCGAGAAACTCCGCAAGGGCGACGAGCTCGAAGATCTGTTCGAGGTGTTCGTCTCGATGGTCGACTCGCTGAAGAACGCGCAGAAGGCCGAACTCGCGAAGCTCGAAAAAGCCATCGAAGCGGCCGAGAGTGCGGGTGCCACCGACGCGGTGGCGAAGCTGCACGAGTTGCGCACCGAGATGGTGGCAGCGCTCGGTCAGCCCGACGGGCAGCGTCTGTAAGTCACCGCGCCTCTTCCTCTCCTCGCCTACCTCCCACGCCCACGAACTCCCATCAACGACGCCCGAGCGCGTATTGCGCCGCCGCGCGCTCGTAAAGGGCCACGTACTCGGCCGCCATCCGATCCGCACTCCAACGCGCCTCGGCGCGCGCCCGCACGGCCACTCGATCCAACTCGCGCGCCCGGCTGATCGCCTGCGCCATCTGCTCGGGCGTGTCGACGATGTAGCCCGTGACCCCTTCCTCGACGATCTCCGGAACGCTTCCGCGGTGGAACCCGACGACGGGCGTTCCACACAGCATCGCCTCGATCATCACGAGTCCGAACGGCTCCTCCCAATCGATCGGAAAGAGCAGCGCGTGCGCTTTCGCGAGCAGCGCTTGTTTGCCCGCGTGGTCGACTTCACCGATCCAGCGAACGCCGTCGAGCGAGAGCCGCGGCTTCATCTCGCGATCGAAGAATGCTCGCTCGTGCGGATGCGCCTCGCCCGCGAGGACAAGCTCGCCCTTTACCGCGCGCGCTACGTCGATCGCGACGTGCGAGCCCTTCTCCGGCGCGAATCGTCCGAGGAACGCGAGGTACTCGCCGCGTGTGCCGGCGCGGTAGCCCTCGGGATCGAGGCCATGGTGCACGACGGAACGATTGGGCAGCTCGGGATGCAGCTCGCCCTGCCGTGCGGAGATCATCGCGAACTGCGTATTCCCGAACGACGAGTAGAACTCCGCGCACTTCGATTCGCGCGGATGATGCACCGTGTAGACGGTCGGCACGCCGAGGTGCGCTGCCGTCGCGAGTCCGACCGGCGTATGGACGTGCACGACGTCGGGTCGCTCGCCGCGGCGCTCGAGATCACGACATGCCCAGTGTGCATGCAGTAATTCGGACTCCGCAGTCGCGGGCCATACAGCCTCGGCGAAGTGCGAGCGCAGCTCGCCGGCCGGGTGCG
>CBIHQZ010001246.1:0-2527 GCA_966212315.1 uncultured Myxococcales bacterium | reverse complement strand
CAGCGTCACCGTCCCCGCGGGTGAGGTCCTCGGCGTTCGCGTGACGCCCGAAGGCAGCGGCCTGGTGAGCATCGTCGCGCACGACGGCTGCGAGTCGACCGCGTGCGTAGGCGGCATCTCGCGCCTCGGCAATCGGACCTTCTATTATCAGAACACCACCGGCGCGGCGCGTTCGCTCATCGTGAAGGTCGGTCACAACGGGTTCTTCGACGTGCACTTCACCATCACGCCGCCGCCCGCCAATGCAGTGTGCGGCGGTGCGGTGCCCGTGCCCGCGTCGCCCTTCACCATCGACGCCGGTCTCGGCATCCCGGCCAGCACCGCGTGCGAGCCATCGCTGAGCGAGCGAGCGACATTCTACTCGCTCGCCGTGCCGGCGCGCACCAGCGTCACGGTGACGCTGACGAACCTCGACCCGTCGTCGTTTACGCCTCAAGCGGCATTCCTCGCTTCGTGCGGTGGCGCGTGTCTCGCGTTCAACCGGGGTTCGAGCAGCCCCGGTTCGACCGCGAGTACGTACGTGAACGACTCCGACTCTTCGCAGACGGTCATCGTCGCGATCATCGCGGCCGGCAGCTACGACCCGCAGGGCGGACGCGTCACGGTCACGTACGACTTCCAGGCACGCGCCACCGCGGCGCCCAACGCGTTCTGCGAGAACGCCACGCCGCTCGCGCAGGGCGCGACGCTCACGGGCCAGAGCCTCGACGACGCGTATGCGCCGGTCCCCGAGTGCTCGACGCTCGGCACGTTCGGCGCGGTCGTGTACTACCGGACGACGATCCCGCCGAACTCGCAGCTCTCGGTGATGGCGACCGGAACCGGCCCCCTGCATTGGATCCCGTACGTGCGGGAATTCGGGTCGTGCAGCGACCAGTGCACCGGGGTGTACAACAACACCGGCACCACGCCGATCGACGTGATCGTCGCGGTGGGCAACTCGCAGTTCTCGGGCGGCACGTTCGACATCACGATGGGCTCGACCCCGCTCGGGCCCTGACAGTCCCGCCAGAGTCCGCGCTCGACGCCCGCGTTCATCCGACGCGGGCGTCGGTTCTTCTCTGATGCCCGTCGGTCCTTCGCCCTGACCCCGCCGTCATCGCTTCCATCTCGGTCAGCGCCTCGGCATCGCGATCCGCACAACGGCTGATCGCCGTGCGCGCAGACTTCGTTGCGCAGACCTCAGTTCGCGCAGACCCCTCCCCACCGCGATTCTCGATCCCTCACTCGCCCCTCCCCGACCGGCGCGACGCGCGATGCTCGTTCACGCGTGCGCCGGCCGAAGAGGGGTCTCGGTGACCGCGTGACGATCGTTCGCTGATACGCCTCGGGCAAGGCGCGCCGTTTGCCGCGATCGCCTACTGCCAATCGCCCGCGCTCAATCGATCGCGTCGTCGACCGACGCAGCGGTCACGGCGCGATCCAACCAGCGATCGAGTACCGCGAGATCTCTGCATCCGAGGACGCGTTCGCGCTGCGTATCGGTGATCTGGAATCCGCGCGCAGCAAGAACCCGAAGCACGGCGACCGCCTCGCCCTCGGCCTTCCCCTCGGCAATCCCCTCTGCTCTCCCCTCCGCTTTCCCCTCGGCCTCGAGGAAGTCGGCGATCTCGCCGAGCAGCGGACGCCACTTCGCGATGTACTGCTCCTTCGTCTCGTCCTTGCCCATGATCCAGTTCCTCAGTGACGCCCGCAGCGCAGGTCGAAGCGCCTTCATGATGACATACAGGTAGTCCGTTTGCCCGGCCTCGACGTTGGCGAGTGCCGCCACTGCGCCACGCGCGGTGAAGAGCGCCGAGTCGTCGCCGCCATGGACGATCACCGACAGCAGCGCGAGTTCGAGATGACCGCGCGCGGTCTCTTCGTCGAGCTGCGGAACTTCGTTCGGCCCGAACACGATCGGACGAAGCGTCATGTGCCCGAGTCCGAGGTCGATCGGTGCCGCCGCCCAACGTGCGACGGTGCGATCGGGCGCGATGACGACGAGGCACGCGGGGCATCCGCTCTTTGCGCGCGCAGTAGCGACGTAGACGGGCCACGAGATCCGCTTCTCGGGTCTTGCGCTGCGCTGCACCTCGAGGACGATCACGAGAATCGGACGATCGCGTTCGTCGCGTAGTTCGATGACCAGATCGGCGCGCAGTTCGGTCGGGGTGAGCTGGCCGAGCGACGCGTCGATCACTGTTGCGTGGTGGTAGGCCGGCAACGGCGTGGCGAACACTTCGGCGAGCAGCGTCGCCACCAACGCGGGGTGACGCCGGAACAGGTCGACGAGCGCTTCGTGTTCGATGGTGGCCATCGCGCGCTCGAACATGTGCGCTGCGCGAACTCAGGCAAGGCCGAGGAGAAACGCTGCGGACAAGATATGTCAGTCGTCCGCGGGCCAGCCGTCACGCCCCATCGAATCGCGCGTTCTGAAAACGTCGTCGTAAACGTAACCGTAAACGTAAACGGAGCGCACCGCCGCCGGCATCACGCGCTGCGCCCCCGCGCCCCCTACCGCCGCGCCTCCACCACCGACACCACC
>CBIHQZ010001245.1:0-2530 GCA_966212315.1 uncultured Myxococcales bacterium | reverse complement strand
GAGGGCAGTCGCGCCAGCGACGGGTGAGGGTAGGCGCGCACATTCGTGACCAATGCTCAGAGGCTGCCGCCACCGCGATTCCCGCGAACGCAGGCGTCATCGAAAAAGAGGGGCTCGAACGGCTTGATCGCGTCGGTGGGAACTGCGGACGCGGCGCCTCCGGCAGGCCGAGCCGGCGGCCAGTCGCTACATCACCGAACGCCTCGGTCCCCTGAGCCCCTCTTTCGACGACGCCTCGACGCCCGCGCGCATCCCGCGGGCGTCGGAGGGAGAGGGGCGCGCGGCAGCGGGGGTGAGGTCTCGCGCGAGCCAGTCCGAGCGCGCTTCCGCTGCGCCGGATCGAATGAATTCTTCCGCCGGCGCCGGCACGGGAGTTCTTGCCCCTCGCGCCCCCCGCGGTCTACCGTCGCGGCCGCATGCGTCCCAACGATCAGCGGATCGAAGAAATCGTTTCTCTCGTCGTCGACCGCTTGAAGAAGCAAGGTCTCGGCACACCGGCTTCGGGCGGCGGCAACGCAGCACCCGCGGTCCACGTTCGCCGTCGTGGCGTGTTCGACGACGTCGACTCCGCAGTCGCCGCGGCGCGCAAAGCCTTCGAGCAGTACGAAGCGATGCCGCTCGCCACGCGCTACGCCGTGGTGAAAGCGATGCGCGAGATCGCAATGGCCCACCTCGAAGAGATGTGCCAGCGCGCGGTCACCGAGACGAAGCTCGGTCGCGTCGAAGACAAGCGCATCAAGAATCGCGTCGCGATCACCAAGACGCCCGGACCCGAGTTCCTCGAGCCGGTGGCGTTCTCGGGCGACGACGGACTCGCGATTCTCGAACGCGCGCCGTTCGGCGTGATCTGCTCGATCACCCCGACGACGAACCCGACCGAGACGATCATCAACAACGGCATCGGCATGGTCGCCGGCGGCAACGCGGTGGTGTTCAACACGCACCCGCTCGCGAAGGAGACCAGCGCCTGGTACGTGTCGCTGCTGAACGACGCGATCGTGAGCGCGGGCGGTCCCGAGAATCTGCTCTGCTGCATCGCGAGCCCGTCGATCGACAGCGCGCAGTCGCTGATGCGCCACAAGGGGACGCGCATCGTCGTGGTCACCGGCGGCGGTGCGGTGGTGCAGGAAGCGATGCGCTCGGGCAAGCGCGCGATCTCCGCGGGACCCGGCAATCCGCCGACCGTCGTCGACGAAACGGCGGACCTCGCCGCCGCCGCGCGTGGGTTTGTCGCCGGCGCGAGCTTCGACAACAACATCATCTGCACCTGCGAGAAGGAACTGATCGCGGTGAACGCGATCTTCGACAAGCTCAAGGGCGAGCTGAAGAAGTGCCCGACGTACGAACTCACTGCGAGTGACGTTCGTGCGCTCGAGAAGACACTTCTCCCCGACGGGCATCTGAACCGCGATTTCGTGGGCAAGAACGCGAACGTGCTCCTCCGCTCGATCGGAAAGAGCGCGCCCGACGATCTTCGATTGCTCTGGGCCGAAGTTCCCGAGGATCACCCGTTCGTGCAGCACGAGATGCTCATGCCGATCGTCGGCATGGTGCGCGCGAAGGACGTCGACGAAGCGATCGCGATGGCGAAGCGCGTGGAGCACGGGTACGGGCACACCGCGACGATGTGGTCGAACAATCTCGAGAACCTCTCGGCGATGGCGCGAACCATCAACACCAGTATCTTCGTGAAGAACGCGCCGAACTTCGCGGGCATCGGCGCCGGCGGCGCGGGCTACACCTCGTGGACCATCGCGAGTCCGACGGGCGAGGGGCTCACGACGGTGCGGACCTTCACGCGTGAGCGTCGCTGCACCCTCAAGGACGCGTTCCGCATCGTATGACCCTCGGCCCGGCCATCGCAGTGATCGAGACCCGCTCGATCGCTCGCGGCTATCTCACCCTCGACGCCGCGACGAAACGCGCGGTGGTGGGTGTGTTGCGAGCCGAGCCGATTTCGCCGGGAAAATATTGGATTGCGCTGCACGGCGGCGAAGCGGAAGTCGAAGAAGCACTGAACGCTGCCATCGATGCCGCCGCAGATTCGCGCATCGACCACACGCTTCTCGCCGCGCCGCACGACTCGCTGCTCGCGGCGATCGCGAGCGGGTCGGTGCCGCGTCCGCAACTCGACTCGGTCGGCGCGCTCGAACTCGGTTCCATCGCGGCGACGATTCGTGCCGCGGACGCAGCGCTGAAGGCCGCGCACGTGGCGCTCGTCGATCTGCATCTCGCGCGCGGCATCGGCGGCAAGGGATATCTCGTCGTGAGCGGCGAGCTGTCCGACGTGGAAGCAGCCATCGATGCCGGAGCGAGCGAGGGCGGCGCGAGCTGGCTCGTCGGCCGCGAGGTCATTCCCAACCCGGATGCGGCGACGCACGGTGCGGTCGGCGCGAAACGCTGAGGAATCCGGCGCGGCGATGATATCGTCGCCGCGTGGCCGAAGCCGCTGTTGCGATCGACATTCCGTTCGATCTGCTCGAGAAGATCGCGAGCGGCGCGTTCGGTGAAGTGTGGCGCGGCGAAACGC
>CBIHQZ010001244.1:0-2531 GCA_966212315.1 uncultured Myxococcales bacterium | reverse complement strand
CTCGAGCAGGTCGGCGATCTCACCGAGCAGCGGGCGGAACTTCGCGATGTACTGCTCCTTCGTCTCGTCCTTGCCCATGATCCATCTCCTCAGCGTCCCTCGCAGCGAACCGCGCAGCGACTTCAAGATGAAGTACGCATAGTCCGCCTGCATCGGCGCGTCGATCGACGCCAGCGCCATGAACGCTCCCTGCGCGGTCTCAGCGCGCTGTCCGCCCCGCCGTGCACGATCACCGAGAGCACAGCGAGTTCGAGATGCCGCGATGCGGTCGATCGGTCGAGCCGCGGCACCTCGTTCGGTCCGAGCACCACCGGGCGCACGACCGCGCGACCGAGCCCCATGTCGATCGGCTTCGCAGCCCACCGCGCAACCGACGCACGCGGCGCGATCACCACCACGCACGCGGGACATCCGAACTTCGCCCGCGCCGCCGCGAGGTACACGGGCCACGACAGTCGCTTGCTCCGTTCGCGCTTGCGCTGCACCTCGATCACGATCGCGAGCACCGCCACGCCCGCGCGGTCGCGAAGCACCACCACCAGGTCCGCACGGAACTCCGTCGGCACGAGTTGCCCGAGCGACGCCTCTCGCGAAGGCGAGCTTCGCATTCGTGGCCCGCCGCTTTCAGTCGCGGGGATCCCCACCATCCTTGCCCCCAACCCGCTCGTCTTGGTCGGCTGCCGGACCATGAGCGAACCATTTGATCCGACCCCCTATGTCCGTCCGCCCGTGGTCGACATCGCGACCGCGATCGGACTCTCGTGCCAGCTGCTCTCGGCGATCCCGAAGAAGGCACCCGACCCCGTCCTCGCAGCAGGACGGAAGCTCCGTCAGGCGACCGTGCGCGCGCAGACCGTGTGGGGCGCCGCGATCGAAGCCGATCCCGCCAGCGCCAAGCGCCCCGCCGACATCATCGAGGACAACGCGTGGGGCGCGTTCGAAGCGCGCATCGCCGCGTATGCGCGTCTCCCTGTCGAGACCTATCCCCTCGCCGCCAAGGCGCAGGAGATCCACGACAAGATCTTCTCGAACATGAGCTTCCTGACGCTCGAGTACACCGCCGAGTGGGCGGAGGGCGAAGCGCGGCTCGCGAAGATCGACAAGGAACATCTCGCCGCGCCGATCGACAAGATCGCCGGCCCCGACTTCCTCGCGCACCTTCGCGAGTCGCACGCGCACTACGGCAAGGTGATCGGCGCGACCGCCAGCGCGAACAAGAAGCAGACGCCGCCGGTGGCGGATGCGCTCAACGATCTCAAGCGCGGCATCGTGAACCTCGCGATCAAGATCGTTGCGACCATCGACGACGAGGATCCCGCCACCGTCACCGCCGCGCGCGCGATGCTCGATCCGCTCGATCAACTGCGCGCCGCGCAGTCGCGCCGCACGAGCGATGCACCGAAGCCGCCCGCCGGGACACCGACCACGCCGGTGCCCGAAGTTCCCGTCGCCACCAAGTAGCAAGACCTCTCGACTGCCCGGGGCGGGACGCAGCCCAAGTGCGTTCCGCGCTCGTTTTCTCGTACCGGTCGGTACCGGGGAACGAGGCGGTGTCTCGTTTCTGGTGCCCGGAGGCACTGGGAATCGAGACGGTGTCTCGATTTCGGTGCCCGGAGGTATGGCCGATCGAGGCGCGGTCTCGGGAAGTGATGCAGGGCGGCAGAGGAATCGAGACGGTGTCTCGGGGAGTGGTGCCGGGAGGTATGCCGGATCGAGGCGCGGGCTCGGGGAACGGTACCGAGGGGTATGCCGGATCGAGGCAGCGTCTCGAACCCGCGCACACGCAGCTCAGACGCGATGAACGCGACCACGTTGCGACGAGTTCATCGGCATCTCGTCCCCGCGTGCGCTCGTCGCTCCCGTGCCCCGGGCGCTTCTCTGCAGCGTGCGGCGCGATATGCTGAGCCGAAAATGGCTGGCCCTGAACGAGTTCCGCGGAGCGATCACCTGTTCCTGGTGGCCACGTCCACGGAACTCGATGCGATGAAACATGTGGCGACCGAAATGGGGTTCGAGTGGACCGGTCGAACGGACCCCGACCTAGGACGCCACTACCGCATGGATGCGGGCGGCGGAACCGCGGCGGTCGTTGTGCGGACGGAGATGGGCGCCATCGGGCTCGAGGGGTCCGCAGTCGCCGCGTGGCGCTTTCAAGCCGCGACTCAGGCAGCGACGTTGGTTCAGGTCGGAACGGCGTTCGGCATCTCGCCTGGCGATCAGTCGATCGGCGACGTGCTCGTGGCAACGTCGTTGTTGCCATACGACAACCGCAACGTCGGCACGGAGGCGGGTATCGAGCGGATCACGTACTCCCGTGTCGCACCCGTCATCGCCAGCCGCGACATCGTGCGCCGCTGCGAGATCCACAAGACGATCTGGGACGCGGGGACATCCGTGCGTCTCGGTGCGCTGCTTTCGGGCGGTGCAGCGATTTCGCGGGCGGATTTCCGGAAACAGCTCTGGAGCGATCTGCTCCCACGGACGAACGAACCGATCGTCGGGGGCGAGATGGAGGCCATCGGTCTCGTCGG
>CBIHQZ010001243.1:0-2533 GCA_966212315.1 uncultured Myxococcales bacterium | reverse complement strand
TTCGTTCTGTCAGACGGGCGCATCCATGCTGGGGACGTCGATTCCGATTCGCCCGGGCGAGACGGTCCACGGCTCGCTCTGCTTCAGCGGGACGGTGACGGCACCGGTCGCGCCGATCGTGACGATGACCTTCGAACGCGACGCGCAGACGGTTTTCACCGGCCGGTACGAGGTCGACCCGAGCTGACCGCAGGGCGCACTCCACGTGCGGGAGACGGGGTTTCGGCCGCCACGCGAATCGCGGAGATCAGCCGTCCCTGGGGTGCGTCGGTGACTTCGACTTCGAGCGCGAGGAAGCGAACGAGTACGCGTGTCGCATCGAGCGCGCGTGCGGTGAGCACCGCGAGGCCGGGTCCATTGGCGCCGCTCGCGCGGAGTCGTTGCGAAAGGGCGCGTGCCCGCGGATCCGAAACGGAGCGCAATCCGGCCGCGGCGAGGGCCGAGGGAAGCGTGTTCGCCGGCATTTCGTCGGTGCGCCCTTCGAGATAGCGCTGCACGTCGGATACGAATGCGACCGCAGTGCTCACAGCGCGACGATCGACTGCCACGGAGGGTCCCGCGGCCAGTGGCGCGCTGGCGGTGCCGCCGTCGCCGGCCACGAGGACGTATCCCCCGCGTCCGCTCCATCCGAGGGTGAAGTTGCATGCACCGGTGCCGGCGCCGCGAATCTCGTCGAGACGCACCGCGCGTCGCAACGTCTCGCTCCATGGTGCGTCGGCGATGGCAGCGCAGGGGCCGGTGAACGATGCGCTCGCGATGGCAGCGTGCCCCGGTTCGATGGCGAGGGCGCATTGCTCCGTGCGCGCGATCGCGACGCCGTCGACGCGCTCCACCGTCCACGCACCTTCGCCGCAGAGCGATGCCGGGTAGCCGCCGACACGCTCGGGGTGCTCGGACCATCCGACAAACGCCGCGTGAACCTGTGCGAGCGTGCGAAGTGCGTCGGGCCAGAGAGTCGCGCCGGCCGAGTCGTCGACGAGTGCGAGGTCACGCGAGGGTGCGCATCGAATCGCAACGCCGTCCTGCGCCAGGCGCACCGCGCTCGCCGTGCAACCGCTCGCGAGAAGATCGCCGAATGCGCGGTTCATGGCGACGTCGTGCAGCCCGCGAAACGGAGGCGGAACCTCGGCACGTTCCGCGCGGACCGGCAGCGAAACGAGCACTTCGGCCGGCGCCCCGCCCACCACGGCTGCGAAATGCCCGGCGAAGAGCTGGTCCGCGAGCGGGTGATCGAGCGTGAGCGGATAGCGCGCGCGCACGCCGTTCGGAAGGGCGCGATCGATCAGTTCGGCGGCGAGCGGGTCAGCGAGCACCCGCGTGAGCGCGGCGCGATCGCGGGCAGCATCGAGATTCGTTTCGCGCAGCGATGACGCTTCGTCCGTGCCGATCGCGAGCGAGCGCATCAGGTCGATCACGGCGTCGAGCGTCTCGGGTCGCGCGGTGCGCGCCCACACGGTCACATACGGATTCGTCGCGCATGGGAGCACGCCGACGGCCTCGAGACGGTGCGTGCCATTGGCATCGGTCGCGAGACTTCCGCGCACCGCGAGCGCGCCGTGCACCATGCGAAACGTGCCTTCGCTTCCCGGACGCAGCGGCGGCGATGCACCGCGATGGATGGCCACCACGTCGTCGGGATTCCCGGTCAGCACGCGGTAGAGCACCTCGCCGCCATCGTGCCGTCGCGCGGGAAACCAGGCGGCCGGGAGCGCGACGCGCACGATCCCCTCGGGCCACACCCGCGCGGGGACGGGGGGATTCGCACTGTGCGCGCCCGTGAGCACCTGTTCGTCGGCGGTGAACCCGTCGACCGCGAGCCGGTTCGGATCGCACTGCGACGGTGCGGTCGTCGTTCGCGTCGAAGGCGGTGCGGTGGAGACCGCTGCATGCGCGACGGGACGGCTCGCGTGCGGGCGCGCCGGCGCTCCACCGCAATTCGTCAGCAGCACGAGCGCGAGTAGCACGTGAACGATACGCGCCGCGTTCACTGGCGGGCTTCCTCCGGCACGTCACGACGCGCCACCACCGCGGCAAAGGATGCCTCCTCCGGCACGTCACCACGCGCCACCACCGTGGCAAAGGATGCGGAAAACGCCGTCACAGCATCTGCACCGGGTCGATGTCGATCGACCAGCGAACTGCCGACGGCGCCTCGCGCGACAGCCAGTCGTGGAGTCGAACCGCCACGCGTCGCAAGGGAGGCCGCTCGCGCGCGCGCAGGAACATCTGCATGCGAAAACGCGATCGCAGCCGCTCGAGGGGCGATGGCGACGGACCGAGCACCTTCACCACCGCGTCACGTACTTCGGGCACCACTTCGATCCAACGCGCGACCACGCTCGCGAACTCCCGCACTTTCACTTCTTCCAAGCCGTCGAAGCGTACCGCCACCACCCGTCCGAACGGCGGGTAGCCGAGTTCACGACGCGCCGCGAGTTCCTCTTCGAAGAAGCCGGCGTAGTCGTGGTGCTTCGCGCGTTGCAACGCGAAGTGCTCCGGTTGCCAGGTCTGGATGATCACGCGCCCCGGCAGA
>CBIHQZ010001242.1:0-2544 GCA_966212315.1 uncultured Myxococcales bacterium | reverse complement strand
CCGGGGCCGCGCATCTCCGGGTGCTCACGGGGAGCAAGCGTCCCCAGCCTCGATCCGTCATGGCGGGTGGCTCTCGATAGCCGATGCATCGCGCATCGAGTGCGGCGTGCGCAGCCCGCTTGCGGGCTTCGACAGGTGCGCATCCTGATCGAGCATTCTCTTGCCGTGGCATTCAATGCCGCGGCGCGAGCGAGCAGCCGGCTCGCAAGCTCGAACAAGTGCTGGCCTTCATGCGCACTCAGGCCCATCGAGGGTCGAGTTCGAACGTCTCTTGCCGTGGCATGCGGCGGTCCGGACCGCACGCACACGCTCGCTACATGCCCCAGTCCCAGGACTGGTTGTAATACGAGCCAGGCGAGTACCCGCCCTCGTAGCCGTAGCTGTTCTGCGGATTCGGCCCGGTGTGCATCATTCCGATGTCGCCCGCCGACCGCACGATCCCGCGAATCTGCTCGCGCTCGAAGCGATCGATCACGCCGTCGACCGATGCCTGCGACAGTGCCGACTGAAGCTCCGTCTTGCGCGCATTGAGATCGTTGATGGACTCCGCCGGAATCTCTCCCGTCGCGATGTCCGACCGAACGTGCTGTTCGACCTCGCTCATTCGTTCGTTCACGCGCGCGCCGAAGAACCCCGGATCTTCCCAGCGAGACCGCGTGGTCGTCGGACCGCCGCCGTAGGCGCTCAGCGTCCCTGCGCACCCGCCCAGAAGCATCGCGACACCGGCGACCGCGGCACACGTTCCGAGAATTTGTTTCTTCATGACAGAGCACTCCTGCACCGAGCGTCATGGACGAGCGTGTATGGCTCGCACGTCGCGGCTCGAGCACGGTGACTGGTGCAGTCGGCGTTCCCGACTCGACCGTACGCATCTTGACGACGCACCTCGGCAACGGGTCCCATCGCGCGCATGCGCTCCCTGCCCATTGCTTCCATCGCGTTCGTCGCGTCGCTCGCCGCCATTGGATGCGGGCCCGTGCAGCAAGGACCCGAAGACACCGTCGGTGTCGACGCGGTCGCGAACGATTCGATCACCGCGTCCGACGCGCCGCCGAACGTGACCGACAGCGGCCCGCCGAGTGAGAACGTCGATCCGAACTGCACCGATGGGCGTTACACCGAGCCGTTGCCGAACACGTCGGCATCCATCGCGGACATCGCGTTCAACGCGAACGACGTTGCCGGCTACTACGCCGCCGTCCTCGCGCGTCGCTATCCGAACGGCGGCGATCTCGTCCAGGGAGGCCTGATGAACACGTCGCTCGGCAACTGCGTGACGTTGTTCAGCGGCAGTCCGACGACCGCGGCGGAGGCGATCAGCCGACTCGACACCGTCGTTCACGAATGCGGTCATCTCTACGACCTGCACCTCTCGAACGGCTTGTCGTCCGTCTATTACTTCACCGGCGCCACTCGCTTCTCGTGTCAGCGCGGGGACACGACCTCACGCGGCGGCGACACGTTCGCGCGCAGCCGGATCCGCACCGACAGTTACAGCGCGATGTGGCCCGCCTGCAGCACCACCGGCGGGACAACCAACTGCGACAGCTACGCGGACATCTATCTCGACGGCAATCCCGACGACTCGACCTTCGACAGCGGCGATCAGGGCTTCAACCTGCTGTTCGAAGAGGACATGCAGTACGTGAACTCCCTCGCGACCGCATGGGCCTTCGAGGACCAGGCCCCGTCGGGTCGCCGCACCAGTGCCCGCGACGGGATCCTGAACTTCCTCTGGTACACCGAGCGCTATCTCCACATGGCCCGCACGACGTATCCGGCCGCGTATCAACGACTCAGCACCGATCCATGCTGGCGCGACGCGATCCTCACGTTGTGGGGGCGCGCGTGGCTCTACCTCCAGGCAACGCAGGGAATGCGCGCGCTCGGCATCGACGACGCGCGATTGCTGCCGCTGGTGACGAACCCGGAACTGCTCGACGAGATCGAACGCATTCGCACGGCGGCGAGTTGTCCGTAGCTCCGCGGGTCCCAGGAGCCTCGGGGCAGCTGCTGGCAGCTCGAAGTGAGGTCCCAGGAGCTTTCGGCGACCTGCCGGCAGGTCGAGACGGGCTCCCAGGAGCCTCCGGGCACCTGCGCGCACCTCGAAATGGGATCCCGGGAGCCTCACCCCACCTGCGCGCAGCTCGAAATCGGGTCCGGGGGAGCATCGACCTCAAAGCACGCCGACGACTCGGGCGGTCTTCGAGGAGTGCCGGTGTGCGCACAAGCCCCTAGACGCAGCCGACATGCTGGGCTACGTTCCGCGCCCCACTTCGAGCAACACGAGACCCGGACACCATGAGAACCCGAGGAAGCGACCGAGTCCCGGTCGTGCTCGTATGCGAGAAATGCGGCGCACGGAACTACAAGACCTCACGGTCGAAGAGTCCCGACGCGAAGCCGATCGAGGCGCGATTGGTCTTGACCATGTTGTTCCCCATGCGTATCGCGGCGACGGCCGCGACCACAGCCCGAACATAGTCCGATCCAGAGCGCTTGACAAATGATCCGTGTTTAGGCTGGGGATGTCTCAGGCTGTCA
>CBIHQZ010001241.1:0-2545 GCA_966212315.1 uncultured Myxococcales bacterium | reverse complement strand
CGTCGGTTTGCGATGCGCGGCGGGAACAACGCGCGCATCGAAACGCCGCACGGCAGTGAAGTGCGCGTGGCCGTCGTTCCGGCGGCGCCGGCGCGTAGCTAGCGGGACGGGAACTGTTGCGATTGCATCCCCGTCCGTGATACCGCCTCCGGCATGGCGAAGGTCGCGCTGCGCACGTACATCTTCCTCGACTCGCTGCAGCCGCAGCTCGCATCGTTCATCGGAAAGACCGCCCGCGGGTTCCTTCCGATCCCGGGAATGGCGTCGCTCTGGGTGGAGATTGCACCGGGCATGGCGATCAATCGCGTGACCGACGTGGCGCTCAAGGCCAGCAAGGTCGCCCCCGCCGTGCAGGTCGTCGAGCGTGCGTACGGTCTGCTCGAAGTGCATCACGAGGACAAAGGCCAGGTCATGGACGCCGGCCGCGCGATCCTCGGAGCGCTCGAACTCAACGAAGAAGATCGCCTCTCGCCGAACCAGCCCACCAATCAGATCATTCGTGGGATCGAGCCGTATCAGGCGCAGATCATCAATCGCAATTCATCGGGCAACATGCTCCTCCCGGGGCAGAGCCTGTGGATCCTCGAGACCGATCCGGCCGGGTACATCGTGCTTGCCGCGAACGAAGCCGAGAAGGCCGCCAACGTGTTCCTGATCCACCTTCAGCCGTTCGGCGCGTTCGGACGACTGTACCTCGCGGGCAGCGAAGCCGAGGTCGATGCAGCAGCGCAGGCCGCGCGTGCGGCGCTCGATGCCGTGAAGGGCAAGAAGCAGGAGACGAAGCTGGATCGGTAGGATTACCATCCGCTTCCGTCACTTTTGATTTCGGGTTTCTGGATTGAACGACACGCAGCCACGACGGCTGCGCGACAACGGGTAGAAGAGGGAACGGACGATGAGCGACGCACTTGGGATCATCGAGACGAAGGGTTTCGCCGCTGCCGTGCAGGCAGCCGACGCGATGGTGAAGGCCGCGCGCGTGCAGCTGATCGGCTACGAGAAGGTCGGCGGCGGATACACGTCCGTGGTCGTCCGTGGCGACGTGGCCGCAGTGAAGGCCGCGACGGATGCAGGACAGCGCGAAGCGGAGCGCATCGGTGAGATGGTCAGCGTGCTGATCATTCCGCGCCCGCACGCGAACATCGACGAAGTGTTGCCGCTCGGCCGCGGGCCGGGGCAGCAGAAGTCGGGGACCTGATCGATGCAGATCGCTCGCGTGACCGGCACGCTGGTCGCGACGCGCAAGGAGCCGACGCTCGACGGGCTGAAGCTCCTTGTGGTCCGTCCGTGCGATCCGTCCGGTAGTCCGACCGGTGCGCCCCTCGTGGCGGCCGACGGCGTGGGCGCAGGCGTGGGTGAGATCGTGTTGCTCGCGGCAGGTTCGAGCGCGCGTCAGACCGTCGCCACCAAAGACCGCCCCGTCGATTCAGTGATCATGGCGATCGTCGATCTCCTCGAGGTCGACGGCGACGTGAAGTTCAAGAAGTAAGTCCCGTCCCCTCACTCGCTTCTCAGGCGCCATTGGCCGCGGCATGAATGCCACGGCAAACGGATGCGCCATGTAGTGCGCACTCGAAGCCCGCGAGCGGGCTCTCGTGTTGGTCAGCAGCGGCGCGCACGGAATCGTCAGCGACCTCGCCTTCGCGCCGTTGCCGGTCGCGATACGCTCTTCGCCATGTCCTCGCCGCCATCGGATGACGTCAACAGCGCCTCGACCGCGATTCGCACCCGCAACACCGCCGATTTCCCCGCGACGCGTCTCAAGCCCGAGGCGACGCTGCGTTGGCGCGACGCCACGGGCGACCACGAACTCGTGATCGATCGGGCGATCACCGTCGGCAGTTCGAACAAAGTCGGCCTCGTTCTCGCCGATCGGGCGGTATCGCGACTCCATCTCGAGATCGAACCCCGCGAGGACGGGGTGTGGGTCCGCGACCTCGGGAGCACGAACGGCACGTTCGTCGCGCGCATCCAGATCGTTCACGCGTGCGTGCAAGACGGCACCCGATTGCAGGTCGGCGATACCGAGATCGAGGTGCGGCAGTCGCCCGCTGCCAAGTCCACGGATCTGTCTCCTCGCACCTCGTTCGGTCCGCTCCTCGGACGCAGCGTCGTGATGCGCGATCTGTTCATGAAGCTGTCGCCGATCTCGCTCTCGAACGGCACCGTGCTCGTGCACGGCGAGACCGGCACCGGGAAGGAAGTCGTCGCGCGTGCGATTCACGCCAACTCGACGCGTGCGCGCGAATCGTTCGTGATTGTCGACTGCAGCGCGCTCACCGAGTCGTTGCTGGAGGCAGAACTCTTCGGCTCGAAGCGCGGATCGTTCACCGGATCCGTGGCCGATCGCGCCGGCGCGTTTCGCGACGCCGACGGCGGCACACTCTTTCTCGACGAGATCGGCGAGATGCCGCTCAGTCTGCAACCGAAGCTGCTGCGCGCGCTCGAATCGCGTCAGGTGCGTCGCATCGGGGAGAGTCATCACGAGACCGTCGACGTGCGCTTCGTCGCCGCGACGAATCGGGATCTGCGCGAGATGGTGAAC
>CBIHQZ010001240.1:0-2550 GCA_966212315.1 uncultured Myxococcales bacterium | reverse complement strand
AATCGCCGCCCGAGGCGCTCGCTCGCGAGCTGCGCGAAGAACTCGGCGTCGATGCCGCGATCGGCGACATCGTCGAGGTGACCTTCTGGCGCTACCCGAAGCGTGACGTGCTGCTTCTCTTCTATCGCGCGGAGATCGCGCGCGGCGAGGTGCAGCATCTCGGCGTCGCCGCGCATGCCTGGGTCTCGAGCGACGAGATCACGCGCTATCCGATGCCACCCGCCGATGTCCCGGTGCTCGCGAAGGTACGCGCGCTGCTCGCACTGGCCGCAGGCGGACGTTAACGCGCGACTTCGCCTGTCGAGACTCAGTGCATCGCCGCGTACGAGGTCACGATCACGCCGATCACATTCAAGGCCATGACGACCGGGACGGCGAAGAACCACGCGAGGTCTCGCGGGGTCGTGACATGCGGGTTGAGAGCCAACTCGGGTTCTGCGCGGAAAGCTTCGCCACGCTGTCGAGTCGGAAGCGCGATTCGGTCGAGCGTCGTGTCCATTATGAGTTCCTCGAGTCGGTCGTTCGCACGATCCGGGCCGGGGCCGTGTACGCACAAACCCGCTCGAATCACCGATGCGTGTCGACCTTGTCGTGCAGATGACGCACCGCAAACGCGGATCTTGCGCCTTTCAGCGCGACGCGAGCCGCCCGCGTGCAGCCGCGACGCCGACCGCGGCACACAGCGCCACCGCGAACACACGCTCGGCCGGAGCCCCGAACCGCCACGCGTTCCACGCGACCGCGATCACTCCGCCGGTCGCCGCCCCTGCCATTGCGCGCTCCTCCGGCTCGGCCCACGCGCTGCTCATCGCACCCACGAGCAAGGCCACCGCGGCCTCGAGCCACGGGTTCAACCGCGGATAACTCGCAGCCGCGAACACCCACCACGCGGTCTGCATGAAGGACGTGCCACGTTTCGCCGTTGCGCCGCCCGCACCCGCCGATCGCACCGAGCCGGCTACGAGCGCGAGCGCCGCGAGCACGATCCCTGGCCCGCGCATCGGCTCGCCGCGCGGCATGCGATAGACGCACGCGAGGGCGAACGCGTCGAGCACAACGAGCGCCACGAAGGGCCATCGCGATCGCGTCAGCGCTGCCAGATACGCTCTCACGCGGCTTCGCTACCACGAACGTGCACTGCGTTGCTTGACCCTTCCGGACGGTCCCGCCTACCGTTCGCGACCATGTCCGCCGCAGTCCTCACGATCGGAACGGAAATAACTCGGGGAGAAATCGTCGACAGCAACGCCGCCTGGCTTGCCTCGCGACTGACTGACCTCGGCTTCGAAGTACTCGCGGTGGACACCGTCGACGACGATCGCGCACGCATCGTGGCCGCGCTCCATCGACTCGCGGTGCAAGCGCGGGTCATCGTGGTCACCGGCGGACTCGGGCCCACCACCGACGATCTCACCGCCGAATGCGCCGCCACCGCGGCGAGCGTCGATCTCGTACGCGACGAGGCATCGCTCGAGCACATTCGCCGCCGCCTCGCGCTTTTCGGGCGAACGCTCACGCCGTCGAACGCGAAGCAGGCCGATGTGCCGCGTGGCAGCGACGTTCTCGGCAATCCCGTCGGAACCGCGCCGGCCTTCGCCGTGCGGATCGGCGCCGCGGATTGCTACTTCATGCCCGGCGTTCCGAAAGAGATGAAGCCGATCTTCGACGACCTCGTCACACCCCGCATCGGCCCTCTCGCGCGCAACGATTCGTTCCAGGTCGTTCTTCGCACCTACGGTCTGCCCGAGAGCATCGTGGGCGAACGGCTCGACGGCCTCGAAGCGCAGAATCC
Source organism: uncultured Myxococcales bacterium (assembly GCA_966212315.1). Lineage (GTDB taxonomy): Bacteria > Myxococcota_A > Polyangia > Polyangiales > CBIHQZ01. The sequence goes on along the minus strand of CBIHQZ010001240.1, from coordinate 758 downwards.
CGGCCTCACGATCGGCTACCGCGCCACCTTTCCCGAAGTCGAAGTGAAGGTCCGCGTCCGCTCCGACGACCACCATGCGGCCCGCACCGCCGCGGAGCGAATCGCCAACGAAGTTCGCACTCGCCTCGGCGAGTTCGTATACGGCGAACAAGACGACACGTTCGCGGCTGCGGTCGGGCGTGCGCTTCGCTCGCGCGGCTACTCGCTGGGCATCGCCGAATCGTGCACGGGCGGTCTCGTCGGCGCGCTGCTCACCGAAGTCCCCGGCTCGAGCGATTATCTCCTGCTCGATGCGGTGACCTACTCGAACGCTGCGAAGGAACGCGTGCTCGGCGTGCCGTCCGAAGTGCTCATCGGGCATGGGGCGGTGAGTTCCGAATGTGTGTCATCGATGGCCGAGGGCGTGCGTCGCGTGAGCGGTGCCGACGTCGCGGTGTCGGTGAGCGGCATCGCGGGGCCGAGCGGTGGTTCCGCCGAGAAGCCCGTGGGCCTGGTGTTCTTCGCGGTGGCGACCGCCGAAGGTACTCACGTGGTGAAGAAGAATTTTCCCGGCGATCGGTCGCGCGTTCAGCGCGGTGCCGCGTTCTTTGCGTTGAGTCTCGTGCGCGATGCTTGCGGCGGCCGGCTGCCGGTCCCCGCCCCCCCCCGCTGCGGGTGAGTGATTGACAGAGTATGTCACACGGGCGGCCTCGAAAGCGACGCCGCCTGACGCAGTTATCTAGTCGATTCAACAAGATAAATGGCGATCGATGGCCTTG
>CBIHQZ010001239.1:0-2555 GCA_966212315.1 uncultured Myxococcales bacterium | reverse complement strand
ACCTTCGTGAGGCTCGCAGTGTCGCAATGAACAGCCCGGTCTGATGCGCGTTCGAACGCTCATCGCGGTGACTGCGAGCTTCGCGCAGGCGAAGCTTCGGAAGCGTTGCTGCGGCTTCAGCCGCCGGGTACCGAAGCCGGCCCTGCGCGTGATACGCTCCGCCGATGCTTCGTCTGGTGGTGGCTTCTGCAATGGCGTGCGCACTCGGCGTCGCGCCATCGCTCGCATGCGCGCAGAGCACGCCCGAGAACGACCGCGTCGCGCGCACCGAATTCACCGCCGGTCGCGATGCCTTCTCGCACGGCGATTTCGAACAAGCCGTCCGCCGCTTCGAACACGCGTTCCAGCTCTCGGGACGCCGCGAGTTGCTCTACAACATCGGCACCGCCTACGAACGACTGCATCGCTGGGAGCCCGCGCGCGATGCGTTCCAGGGCTATCTAGCCGCGTTCCCGAACGCCCCCGAGCGCGACGAAGTGCGCGGCCGGCTGACGTCGATCGACGGCGAGATAGAACGCGAGCGTCAGCGCGCGGCGAGCCCGTCGCCCGCGCCGCAGCGGATCGAAGTGGTGCGCGAACGCGTGGTGGTGCGCGAAGTGCCGAGCGAATCGCATCCGTTGCGCGTGGCGGGGATCGTCGTCGGCGGACTCGGTGTCATCGCCGGCGCGGTCTCGCTGACGGTGGGGCTCGTGACCAACGGCCACTACGACGAATTGGTGAACACCTGCGGTCAGACCGCCGAAGGGTGCCCGGCGCCCGTGATCGAAGACGTGCAACTGCGCGCGACGCTCACCAATGCATTCGCGGCCACAGCCGGCGTGCTCGTCGCCGCGGGCGTCGCCCTGGTGATCGTCGACGTGATTCGTCCGCAGACCCGGCGCGTCGAGCAGCGCACCACTGCGGCGCGCGGATTCCGATTCGGGTTCGCACCGCAGCCGCAGGGCGCGGGCTTCGTGCTGATGGGTTCGTTCTGAAAATGACCCGCGTCGCACGCAGCCCGAACGTCTTCCGCGCATCCGTCGCGTTCGCGGCGCTCGCGACGAGTGCGTGCAGCTACGACCTTACGCGCCTGCGCGGTCACGACGTGAGCGGCACCGACGCGAGCAGCGATGTGGCGCTGGACGTGACCATCGAAGACGGCGCCGACGCGGACGACGTTCCGATCGCGCCCGACGTCACCGACGACACGCCCATCGACGCACCCATCGTTTGCACCTCGCGCACTGCGCCGCTCGTGAGCGACATCGCGACCATGGTCGGCGGGACTCTGCGCGTCACTTCCGACACCACCGGCGAGCAGTCGCTGCTCACGCCGCCGCGCACGGCCGGATGCATGTTCGACGCGACCTCGAGCCCCGCGCCGGAGAAGGTCTTTCGATACGTCGTGCAGCAGGGCCCGCGTCTCTACGTGAACACCGACGCCGCGGATTGCGCAGGCGTGTTCGACACGGTGCTCTACGCGCGCACCAGTTGTGAGCAGAGCGCGGGCGAAGACGTCGACTGCAACGACGACGACCACGTGCTGCAGAGTTGCTCGGGCAACGCGCGTCTTTCCTCGGGTCTCCTGTTCGACAACCTGGTGCCCGGCCAGACGCTCTTCCTCGTGGTCGACGGCTACGGCGGCAACGCGGGGCAGTTCCGATTGAACGTCACCGAGAACGGGTTGCTCAACGCCGCGCCATCGATCGATTTCAATCTCACCCCTGCCGACCTCTGCTCGTGCCCGGGCTCGCTCGACAACCAGCAGCGCGCGGTGATGTTCCCCGCCAGCGGCGATCTGATGCGCAATTCGAGCGGCAGCACGATCACCGCGCTCAATCGCGGCGGCGATCGCCTGGTGGGCATGCACTCGACCGGGTTCTCCAACGTGGCGGGAACCGCTCTCGAGTTCCGACTCGCCGCCAATACGCTCTGCCCGGGCGCGTCCGCGATCGTCGATCTGCTCATCGGCGGGCATGCCACCGGTGCGTTCTATGTCGACAGCAACGCACGCGTGAATGCGCCGCTCCGCATGGCGCTGCAGACGTTCCGCACGCTGACGGTGACCGCCACCAACACGCAGATCGAGCTTCGCCTCCGCAGCGTGTCGAACAACACGTGCGGCATGATGCCGGGGCTTCGCTTCGATCTCACGATGCCGGGAACGCTGACGCTGCTCGGACGCAGTTGAGCAGGCGCAGTCGCGCACCCTCGCACGCGCGCGCTGCTTGCCGCTCCCGAACCGCGCTCATAGACTCGCGAACACGTCGCGCACTACGCGCACGGGCACTCCGCCCTCCACGAGAAAAGAGCGTCGCATGGATCAGATGATCGAGAAGATCGCGGCCCTTCAAGACTACGACCAGTATCGCGATCTCCACTGGGAGGGGAACTTCGAGCAGTACCTGCAGATCGTGCGAGAGCGCCCGCAGGTCACGCGCAATTCCTTCCAGCGCATGTACGACATGGTCGTCGCGGCGGGTCAGGAAGAGTATCTCGACAACAAGAAGAAGATCGTTCGCTACAACTTCTTCCGCGACGATCTCGGCCGCGGGCGCGACGCGGTCTTCGGTCTC
>CBIHQZ010001238.1:0-2559 GCA_966212315.1 uncultured Myxococcales bacterium | reverse complement strand
TAAACGAACGCACCGCGCGGCAAGAAGAACGGCGACGCCGGCGCGAGGTCCGAGAACATGAACAGCTCGAGTTCCTTGCCGAGCTTTCGATGATCGCGTGCCTTCGCTTCTTCGAGCTGCTTCAGATAAGCATCGAGCGCCTTCTTCGACGGGAACGCCGTGCCGTAGATGCGCTGGAGCATCGGGTTGCGTTCGTCGCCGCGCCAGTACGCCCCCGCGACCGCGGTGAGCTTGATGCCCTGCAGGTACTTCGTGTTCGGCACGTGCGGGCCGCGACACACATCGACCCAGTCACCGTGACGATAGAGCGAGACCTCTTCGTTCTCGGGAATGCGATCGATGATCTCGAGCTTGAACTTCTCGCCCATCGAGTCGAACAGCTTCTTCGCGTCGGCGCGCGACACGGGCTCCCGGCGGAATTCGTGGTTCCCCGAAATGATCTCGCCCATGCGCGCTTCGATCTTCTGCAGATCGTCTTCGGTGAACGGCGCGCCGGGTCGGAAGAAGTCGTAATAGAACCCGTTCTCGATCGCGGGTCCGATGGTGACCTGCGTGCCCGGGAACAGCTTCTGAACCGCGTCGGCCATCACGTGTGCGGTCGAGTGACGAATCACCTCGAGCGCCTTCGGATTGTCGAGCCGCAAGGGCTCGAGTGACTTCGGCGGGTCGATAGGCGTCATCAGATCGACGATGTGTCCGTCGGCGATGGCCGCGATCACGTCGCCGCCGAGCGGCCCGCGCTGCGAAAGAATCTCCTTGGCTGTCTGCTTCACGATGAACCGTCCTGGTGGGTGAGCGGCCCTTCACGAACGGGCGGCTCAGGATTGATCTCTGCGATGTGCTGCCTGCGCGAGGCGGGCCGGCCGTGTCCCGGCCGTGGATGCCGCTTTGAGTAATCCTGACGAATCGACGCGTCAACGGAATCACATCGTGCTCGTGCGCCTGTGCTAGCAACGAACCGTGCTCCCCACTGGCCGCGACTCGATCGTTCTCACCACGGCGCTGCTCGCCCTCGCTTCGTGCGGACCTGCGCCGCGGCCGGTTGTGCGAGCCCGCGTCGTGCCGCGCGTCGAAGTCGTGACGCGACCGGCGTCTTCGCCACCGCCGCCCGAAGTCTCGAGTGCGCCGCCGCCGGAGGTCGAGCCGACCCATGCGGGATGCACGCTGGCGGAATCGACGACGTCGATCACGCGCGACGCGCTCGCGATGCCCGGGTCGAATCTCACGACGATGGGCGGGCGCACGATGCTCGCGTGGGCGGGGTACGACGCGAACGCGCAGCGGCCGCAGCCACATGGTGCGGTGATCGACGTGCACGGTGCGGCGGTCGCGCCCATCGAAGCACCTGCGCTCACCGGCGTAACGCGCTCGCTGGACCGCGTTTCGGCGATGCTCTCGAGCGACGGCACGCCCGGATTGCGCGTCGATCGAACGGTCCGTGAAGGCACCGAAGAAGCCATCGTATGCGGCAACCGTCGCGGCGTCGTCGCGTTGGTCGACGAACGCGGCGAGTACGCGGAGGAAGGGAGCGAGATCCATTTCGACATGGCGTCGTGTCGCTCCGTCGTCGCGGGCGATCGCGTCTTCGTGGTGAGCGCGAATCCCGCGCGCGACGAAGATCTCTTCGCGGGCGTGGTGTATCTACACGCGCAGTTCGCCGAAGCCGGCGCGGAGCAGTTCTCGCGCATCTGGTCGTATCCCGAGTCGCAAGAAGTGTTCGACCGGCAGATGCCATGGCTGCGCGCGTTGGCCGTCGGGGCGCCCACCGAGACTGTTGCGACGCCGATGCCCGGTGGCGGTTTCGCGCTCGCGTGGAAGCAGCGGAACATCGTGTACGTGCAGACGCTCGCCGACTCGCTCGCGCCGCGCGGCACGCCTCGGGTGGTTTCGACCCGCGGCGCACAACCGGGCTTTCCGCGGATCGCCGCCAATGCCCGCGACGTGGTGGCGGTGTTCTCGCAACGTGCGAGCGCACGCGGCCGCGCTGCGATTCACGCGGTGCGCATTCCGGCGCGCGGCGCACCGGTGCACACGGTCATCGCGCAAGGCACTGAAGACGCGGTCGGTCCCTCGGTGATCGCACTCGGCGACGATGCGTGGGCGATCGCATGGTCGTTCGAGACGCCGACCCGAAGCCCTGGCGAACCGGGCCGTGGGCACACATGGGTTCGCATGTTCGACAGCACACTGCGTCCCATCGGCGAAGCGCAACTCGTCGACGATCAGGGCGACGACGTTCATCTCGCCGCGTTCGATGCTTCCCACGTCGTGGTCACGACGATGCACTCGAGCGGATCACTCCGCGAACTCACCACGCGCGCTGCGCGGTGCGTCCCCGCCGGCGCGATCGCGCACTGATCGTTCAGCGCGCCGCGACCGACTCCACCACCGTCGTCAGCTCGCGCGCATCGGGCGCACTCTCGCCGCCGCGCGCCATCAACGGCGTCACCCAGGTGCACGCGGTACCGATCGAGTCGAAGGCCTTGTTCGGATAGCTCGCGCGACTCAACAGATATGACGCCGAGATCACGCCGCGCACGGCAGCCGCCCAGAACCCGC
>CBIHQZ010001237.1:0-2559 GCA_966212315.1 uncultured Myxococcales bacterium | reverse complement strand
TCGCGCAGGCGAAGCTTGGGAGTCGTTGCCGCGGGTTCACCCGCCGGGAATCCCTCTGCGAGCACACGCGTCGAAAGAGGGGCTCGAACAATGTCGCGTGGTCGATGATCAGTTCACGTCGCGCGTGTAGCGGCCGATGACGCGGAAGACGTCGCCTGGCGTGCTCGCATGAACACTGCGCACTCAACGCTTCTGACGCGCGTACTACTTCGCTCGCGGCCCTCAACTCCCGCCGCCATCGTTCCAGCCCCTCTTTCGACGACGCCTGCGCCTCGCGGGTGACGCGGTGGCGTCGGAGGGAGAGGGGCGAGCGGCAGCTGGAGTGAGGTGAGGTTCCCTCGTCTACTGCACCAGCGCGCTGCTTCGCATCACGATGCCTTCGCCCGGCGAGAGATCGCCGTTCGTGCCATCCGACGTGAACCAGTTCATCAGGTATGGCTCCGACGCCCGACCACTCGGCGTGTCGCTGATCGGATCGACGCCGTGATAGGGCGAGCACCCCGCCGCGAGCATGTTCGTGCACCCCGGCTGGCTCTCCTGCGTGTGCCAGAGACCGAGGTAGTGACCGCACTCGTGCGACATCGTCTGCGCGGTCACGGCAGGCCCGCCGAAGCCCATCGTGCTCTCCCACCCGACGACGACACCCGAGTGGATCGTACCGTGAATGCCGGGCGGTCCGACGATGTCACCCGCGACGCCGATCGCGCCCTCGAGCCCCGCGTTCATCGAGATGCTGCGCACGAAGAGAAGATTGAGCACGTCGCCCGATGAAGACGAAGTCCGCGTGAGCAACTGGTCGAACTCGTCCTGCGTATCGATCACCGAGAACGTCGATGCATCGGTGCCGCTGATGTCCGCGTATCCGTCCACCACCACGTCGATGCCGACCTGCGCGTAGATCGTCTGCATCCCCTGCACGGCGCGGCGCAACGCAGTGTTGCTCGGCGCGGTCGAAGCGTTGATGCCCGGTACGCCGACGAAGAAGATCCGCATGTGCAGCGTGCCGGTCGCCGGGAGCATTCCGCCCGGCGCGCGCTTCACCCGCACGATTCCCTGCGTGTTGCGGCTCTGCACGCGGGTGCCCGCCTGCGTGTCGTTGAAGAGCGTGAAGACCACCGAGTACTGCCCCGGCTGGATCGCGAGCGTGTCGCTCGAAGGCGCGAGCGCCGAGTTGATCTGGTAGGCGCCGAGAATCTCGCGCACCGGCTGATCGGCAACGCCGTTCCAACTCGCCGAGTCGATCCACGGCGTCGAATCGGGCGCGACGAGCGACGGCACCGACGCGTACAGATTCGAGCCTTCCATGTCCCGCGTGATGAACGTGAGCGAGACCGCGTCGTCCGGCACCACGAAGAACTTGTTGCCGCCGCGATCGACGAACTGCGAACCGCTGACCACCGTGTAGTCCTCGACGGTGGGCCCGGTGATCGGCGCGTGACCGCACACGCGTACCGCGCCGCCGTTGATATCCTGCGTGACGCAGTGCGATCCGGCAGTGCACTGATCGTCGGCGCTGCAGCCTTCGCGACACACGTTCGCGACGCACAGGTCCGACACGCAATCGCGATCGGCGTTGCAGATGTCGCCCTCGAAGCCGCTCGTTCCGCCTTCGATCGCCGCGCACACGAGGCGTCCGCCGCTCGCCGATCGATCGACCGCGCAGAACGCGCCTGTGGCCTGCCCGACGCAATCGTCGTCGACCGCGCACGGTGCCGCGCAGCCCGGAACGAGATCGGGACTGAGCACGCAGATGTGCGACTCGCACTGCATGTCGCTGTTGCACTCCGAGCCGTTGGGCAGGTTCGTGCCCTGCACGTCATCGCTCACGTCGCGCAACACGACGTCGGATGTGTTCGCGGCATCGCCGCCGTCCGTGGAGCCCACGTGTTGTCCGCAGGCGATCAAGAGTGCGGCGAGAGGTGCGAAGCGAAGACTTGCGCGCATGAAGGTGCCCGAGCCTAGCACCGAGCCCCGTCCGCTTGACTTTGTTGTATTTCGCACCTAACTAAGTTGCGAACCGCAACAAAGCGACCGGCAGAGCTGGTCCGGAGGTGCACCATGTTCGGATTTCGCTACCTGAAGACAGGACCGACGGCGTTCGTGCAGCAGTACAAGGCCGGGCGCGTGAAGCGAGCGGGGGTCGGGCTGTCGTTCTTCTATTACGCCCCGACGTCGACCATCGTGTCGGTACCGGTCGGCAGTACCGACGTGCCCTTCGCGTTCATCGAGACCACGCGCGACTACCAGTCGCTCACGATGCAGGGGCAGATCACGTATCGCATCGCGGATCCCGCTCACGCGGCGGCGCTGCTCGATTACACGCTCAAGCCGGGAGGCGGCTACGCGAGCGACGATCCGCGCAAGCTGGACGACCGGCTCGTTCACACCGCACAGGTGCTGGCGCGCGGGATCGTGGGGCGGCTCTCGCTCGGCGAGGCACTGGCGAAGAGCGACACGATCGCGAGCGAAGTGCTGGTCGCACTGCGAGGATCGGAGACCGTGACGATGACCGGCGTCGAGATCCTCGGTCTCTCGCTGCTCGCGGTGCGTCCGACGCCC
>CBIHQZ010001236.1:0-2561 GCA_966212315.1 uncultured Myxococcales bacterium | reverse complement strand
CGTCGTGCCGCACGTCCGCCGGTGCCCGCGGTCGCGGTAGCTCGCAGCACATCGCGATCGCCCTGATGAATCACCCGCCGTTCGCACGAACTACGCGGAGCTATTCGTACGGGCGCTGCCCGACCCAGTTTCCCGGCGGGTCGTAGTCGCACACCCAGAAGTGATTCTGTCCGCACGATGCCGCCGCGCATCCGACCGACGTCGTGCGTCCCCACACGAGCTGCGTGTAGTGACCGCACACGCCGCCGCGACAGGTGCCGCTGCGAGGATCGTAGAAGCGCCGCTCGTCGAGCCAGCTCTGCACCGCGACGTCGATCGACGGCGGATCGCCACCGCCCTGCCAGAAGAGATTCTCGCCGACGCGAGGCGTCCGTCGATGTTCGAGCACCGCCCGTCCTCCACGCGCGCGCGCGCACAGATGCGCAGCCCACTGGCTGGCGAGACTCGCCATGCGCGGCGACCACGCGAGCGCGGGCACATGGACGCGCGAACGTTCACGCGCGTGGGCGGCGAGCACCGCGGCAGGCTCGCCGGTGCTTCCGTTGCGAGCAGGTCGGGGCTGCGCGATCGCGATCGGGATCGTCGCGATCGAGAGAGCACCGACGAATGCGAGCGTGCGAACGAACGGGATTGTCGATGTCACCGGTGAAGCACAGCGCACGCGAGCGAAGCGGTCAACGCACGGCGCCACGCCGATCGAGTTCGTTGACCACGATCGTCACGACGTCTTCGGCGTGAAGACTGACCGGGCCCACCGATACTCGCAGGCAACCCAGGGCGTCGAGTCGGGCGCGGGTCGCGTCGTCGAACCCGAGATGGTCACCGAGGAAGAACGTGATGTCGTCGACAGCATCACGTGCGGCACCGTTCGTTCCTCCACGCGCAAAGGAAACCGTGCGCAAGTCGGCCCCCCCTTCGTCGAGCACCACGCACGTCGTCGCGGTGCCCACGTCCGCGATGACGATCTCGAGCCCGCCGCGCGCGATGGCGAGGCCGGTGCGCGTCTGCACGAACTCTCCCGTCGCGGGCACTTCGGTGGCGAGCAACTTGCGCAACGTGAGCGCCAGGCTTCGCTCGTCGGGTCGCAAGAACCGCGCGACGGCGCCGTCGAACCTGGCGACGCGCGGTGACGACGCGCCGCCGAGCAGCACCAGATAGACGCAGCTGTCGTGACGAAGCCCATGCGAGTAGAGCAGCGCCGCGCGCACGCAACGCAGCAGCGCGTCGATGCGCCCGCTCGTGCCCGGGATGTCCTCGAGATGGAAGTCGGGCGCGGCGGTCGCGCGTTGACCGATGACGACGAAGCGGCGCATCGCGATCGTTCGCGCGCGTTCAGGTCTTGGCAGGGGCGCGCATCGGCTTCAGCGCAGTCGCCCAGCGATGCAGTTCGGTGAGCAGATCGTTGGCCGACTTGTCCTGGATGTCGTTCGACTTGAACGCGCCGTTCTCGATCTGCTTCGCGAAGAACGGAATCGCGACCGCTTCGGGGATCGGCATCATCTTCACCGCAGTCATCTGCATCTTCGCCATCTGCACCGAGCGCATTCCGCCCGAGACCCCGCCGTAGCTCACGAACGCGCACGGCTTGTAACCCCACTCCTGATAGACGAAGTCCACGGCGTTCAGGAGCGTCGGCGGCGCGCTGTAGTTGTACTCGGGGCACACGAACACGAACGCGTCGGAACCCTCGACGATCGCGCTCCACTTCTTGGTGTGCTCGTGCGTGTACCGGCGCAGCCGCGGATGTTCGGGCTCGTCGAGCAGCGGCAGATTCACCTCGGCAAGATCGACCCACGCGACATCGAACTGCGCGGCCTTGGCGGCGAGATCGTGAAACCACTTCGCGACGTGGATCCCCTGGCGTCCCGGGCGGGTGCTGACGACGACGACTGCGAGCTTGAGCACGATCGACCTCCAGGCGCGGCACGCGACGTCGGCACCGCAGGTCTCCGGTACCACGTCGAACGCGCACGAGGCGACCGACGATCGTCCCGGGGGTCGCCCGCGGACGACGCGCGTCACTTGCTGCAATACTCGGCGCCATGAACTCGAACGGGACGTGGCTGGCGCTGGCGTTGTTCTCTAGCGCGGGATGCGCCGCGCCCGCGGTCGCAGGCGAATGGGCGTATTCGACCGCGGGTCCCTCGGCGGGCTCGACGATCGAGCGCGCGCTCGTGCTCGAGCCCGGTGGCTCGGCGCGCTATCGCTTCACCGGCGGCGGGGCGTGCACGGGATCGGTCGAGTACATCGGCTTCGCATGGACGGAGGAAGCCGCCTCGAGTGGCCCCGGCCGCGCGATACGCTTCAGCGGTTCCGCCACGTGCACCGGCCGCATCACGTGCGGCGCGGGGGCGAGTGATTGCAACGATCTCGTCATCGCGACGGTCGGTTCGTGCCCGTACACGCTGACCGATGGCCAGCAGTCACTCACGTTGACCAATTGCTTCGGCGCGACGAACGCGACAAATACGTTCGCGCGGCAGTAGGGCTATCTCGCGGACGAGCATTGGTCACGAATGCGCTCGCCTAGTCCCGGTAGGGACCCTCCTCGCGGAGGGCCC
>CBIHQZ010001235.1:0-2565 GCA_966212315.1 uncultured Myxococcales bacterium | reverse complement strand
CAGGTGTGTGTCCGGTGCGGTGACGAGGAGCGAGCGCGATGCACGGGTGGATGCGCGCGGGGGTTTCGATCACGAGCAGACTCTCGTGCGAGGCCGAAGGCGCGGGCTAGGGACGCGAAGACTCGGTCTGGTTTTCGTTGAGTGAGCGACTCACGGCGACTGGGTTGGAGTCTCCGTGACGCGGGCGAGTGCGGGCGCGCTCGGCCCCACCGCGCGGCGCAATTCCCGCCGCGTCATCGGGCCGCGCAGCCACGACAGTGCCCATCGCACTTGCAACAGCGACACGCTCGGCGGGCGATGCACATCGCGCATCACGAACCATCCGCGCGAGAGCTTCTTCACCGTCGCGTCGAGTGACTCCACATCGAGTCCTGCGTCGACCGCGCCCGCGTTCGCGAGACCCTCGATCACACGCGCGCGATCCGCGTCCGTCTGCAGCCGGCCGACGCACCAGATCCCGGCGTTGCCGAGCGCGCGGTAATGGAGATCCATCGGGTTCTGCGTGGCGAGCACCACGCCCACGCCGAACGCGAACGCGCTCCTCGAGCACCGAATTCAGCCGCCGGCGAGGTTCACGATGTTCCCATCGGGATCCTTGAACCACGCGGCCTTCATGTTCCCTGCAATGTGCACGTGCCCCTCGCGCTTCACACCGGGCATGTCGTAGTGCTCGAAGGTCACGCCCTTCGATTCGAGCGCGTCGATCACGCGCTGGAGATTCGCGTTGCCGACCGAGAACGTTGCCGACGTGGCCTTGTTCGTTCCGGCGAACTCCGACTGGTACACCAAGAGCTTCGACGACCCCGTCTTGTAGACGACGACGTTGCTGCCTTCGCTGCCGATCTTCTCGAGGCCGAGCGTTCCTTCGTAGAACGCGCGCGCGACTGCGATGTCCTTCACCGCGACCGTTGCCATCGACTCAATCTCACCGAGCATGGTGACCTCCTGTCTGATCGCGACTACCGCTGCATCCGTCGCGCGTAAATCCTGCGAGCGTGGGTGGGTCATTCGAAGCGACGGACGTCAGTGCGCGACGGCTCCGCGCGAACGCGAGGACGAAACGTTCATCGACGATCGCGGCGCCGTCACTCGATGATCAACGGCTGCCCCGGCGCCAGCACTTGCAGCACCGCTCCCGCCGCGACCCGATGCAACGCATCGGCGAACAGGTCGGGCGTGCCTTCGTGCGACAGCAGCAGCGCGTCCTGCAACCAGCTGCCGTGATAGCGATAGTGAATCGGAACCTCGACGCGCGCACCGAGCGCGTGCACCACGTTCGCCGCGTCGTCGGGCGACATGCTGAGTTGCTTCATGAACTGAGGACGTACCCGCAGGTCGTTGATCGCGACGAGCGCGAGATCGATGCGCGGATAGCGCCGTGCCACTTCGGCCGCAACAGACGCCGCCATCCGGTGTCCGACGAACACCACCACCCGTCCGCGGATCTCGTAGACGTACGCGAGTTCGAAATCGAAATCGCGCACGCCGACGTTCTCGCGCGTCGGGATCGCCGTCACGCGAATGCCATCCACGGGAGTTCATCGACACGACACTCCGGGAACGCGCCACCCGACACGACGCGGACGAAACCGTACTGCCGGTCAGGCCGCCACGAAGCCACGATCTTCACGCGTGCAGCGTTCATCGGAGCGCGAGGGTACATCGATCGCGTTTCGGTGAGCGTCCCTCGCGATCGGCGCTCGAGGGCGCAGACATTCTCTCGACGTGACAATCTCTTCTCGTGATCGGTCGAGGCATCGACACGAGGCGGGAATGCCACCGCGCGGGGCGAGTAACGCACCCGCTGCGAAGCGCGTTCACGTCGATCGCGATGATCATCAGCGCGACGGCGTGCGATTCCACCTTCGTCAACGGCCCGGCCCAGGGCGCCTACGACTCCAGCGGTGCGCCCCACATCCTCGCACCCCGCCAGGCGACGCAGTTCTACGTCCTTGGCGCGGCCGCCTCGTCTCCGGGCGATCTCGCGTTCACCGCGCGCGCATCGGACGGAGCCTGGCAACATGCCAACATCCCCGTCAATCACGCGTTGATTGCCAGCACCGACATCACGCGTCTCGCGGTCGCAGGGGACGGCCGCGACTACCTCGCGATCCACGGCAGGGGCCCGATCACCTTCTTCACGCGGCTCGGCGGCGACTGGACCCAGGTGCTCATCGATCCTTCGGTCCCTGCCGCTGCACTCCGAGCCGAGTCGACCTCCGTGAGCGAGGTTGTGAACACCGGGTGGGCGGGGAGCGACGGTCGCGTTCGCTTCGTCGTGCGCGATTCGCTCCTCGAATTCGAAGCGAATCACCTCGTGCGTGCGATCCCGATCCCGCACGACCTCAGTCGCACGATCTCTCGTCGCCGCAACGCGGACGTGGCTCCGATCGGCGACCGTACCGCGGACGTGACGCTGTTCGAGCAGATCGGCGGCAGCGAGGTTCGCGCGCATCCTGCGTCGCTTCAGTGCACGGAGACCGAGTGCTCGTTCACGGATCGAACGGGGCCCGACTTCGCGGCGATTCACGGTCCGCGCGAGATCACCTATACAGCGTTGTTCCG
>CBIHQZ010001234.1:0-2565 GCA_966212315.1 uncultured Myxococcales bacterium | reverse complement strand
GCCCGCCGCTGCACCACCCAACGCTTCGGCCCCCCGAGCCCCTCTCTCGACGTCGCGTTGCGCAAGACGCGATGACTGCGCGCGACGGAGGGAGAGGGGCGCGCGGCAGCGGGGGTGAGGTGAGGTCTCGCGCGAACCGTGCGGGAGCAACTCGCGCGCTCGGTTCGAACGGTTTACACCGCGCGTCGCTCGGGCCGCGCGTGTTCCACCGAATTCGCGACGTCGATTTCCCACGATGCACCGAACGGTCATTCCCCACGCCGTCGTCGCCTCGATCGAGCTGCGCGTCTCGTCGGCGCGGATAGTCGGGGGTACGAACCGACAGATTCAAGACACGACGCGCGAGGGGACGTTGGCCTGCGAACCCGGGGCGGCAGAATCCAGTTCGCGGGGGAGAAATCCGCTCGGTTTCCGTAGGCCAGCCGTGTGAAGATCGCGAACAGCGGCGCGTTGGCCGCGGGAGGGTCAGCCGTGGACGAATCGAAGAAGCCCGAGAACGCCGAACTGCCGTCGACCGAGACGCTCGTTGCAGAAGACATCCAGGTCGAGCGAGAGGTCGGTCGCCGATCGGTGCTGACCACGATCGGCGCGACGGTGCTGGGCGCGGTCGCGACCGCCTGCGGACCGCGTCAGGGACGCGTGCGATATGGACGTCGCGGTTACAACGACGCCGATCCGCAAGATCCGCAGCAAGGCGCTTACGTGCAGCAGCAGCCGGGCACCGTCTACGTGCAGCAACCGCAGCCGGTCTACGTGCAGCAGCAGCCGGGCACCGTCTACGTGCAGCCCGCGCAGACGGGCGTGACCGATGGCGACAGTGGCGCGTATGCGGATCCAGCCGGTGGCGGTCGCGGAAATGCACCGCGGCAGACGGGGCTCACCGATGGCGACGCGGGCGCGTATGCAGATCCCGCCGGCGGCGGTCGCGGCACGTATCGCAGCGGATGGCGCGGCAACGTGACGGACAACGATTCGGGCGCATATGCGGACCCCGCCGGTCGCGGCCGTGGTCGCAGTGGCATCACCGACGGGGACTCGGGGGCCTACGCGGATCCTGCCGGTCGCGGGCGTGGTGGCGTGCGCGTGATTCGCGGCGGCGGCGGAAGCGACAGCGATCCGAACGACCCGGCCGGTGGCGGTCGCGGCTACACGGGCTTGAACGACAGCGACTCGGGCGATCCCGCCGGCCGCGGCCGTTCCGGGCGCTGAGCCCGCGCGCGCACTCCGAATTCACACAACCCACCGAGAGATTCGAGCGCCGATGACGTGGAACCTCGCACGGCTCGTCGAGCCGCATTCGCCGCAATCATTCTTCGCTGATTACTGGGAACGAAAGCCGCTGCTGGTCGCGCGCGAGCAGCGTGAGTACTTCGCGTCGCTTCTCACGCTCGACGACATCGATCGCGTGATCAGCACGTACGGGTTGTTTCATCCGGACATCAGCATCACGAACAAAGCCCGCAACGTTCGGGTCGAGGAATACACCTACCCGACCGGGCTCATCGACGTCGCGCGGCTGTATCAGCAGTTCGCCGACGGCGGCACGATCATCCTGCCGCAGTTGCACAACCGCCTCCCCGCGCTCGCACAACTGTGCCGCTCGATGGAGCGCGAGATGAGCATCCGCTTCCAGACGAACATCTATTTCACGCCGGCGAACGCGCAGGGCTTCAAAGCCCACTTCGACAGTCACGACGTGTTCGTCTTGCAGATCCACGGCAACAAGCGATGGGCGCTCTACGACACGCCGGTGGAGTTGCCGTTCCGCGGGCAGGCGTTCGATCCCGAGACCACCAAGCCTGGCAACGTCAGCATGGAGTTCACGCTCCGTCCGGGTGACATGGTCTACATCCCGCGCGGCGTGATGCACGACGCGAACACCGGCGAGGGCGAGTCGCTGCACATCACGCTCGGCGTGCTGAACACGTCGTGGACCGATCTCTTGCTCGAGTCGCTTGCGATGGTCGGTCTGCGTGATCCGGCATTCCGCGCGTCGCTGCCAGTCGGCTTCGCGAATCAGGACTTCGACCGCGAAGGCGCGCGCGCGACGTTCAAGAAACTGCTCACGCGCGTTGCCGAACTCGCGGACTTCGATGCGGCGCTCGACCACTTCGCCGACGATCTCGTCGCCACGCGGCACACGCTGATCCCGGGGCAGTTGCAACAGATCCAACGTCTCGGCGAGTTGTCGATCGAGACTCGCGTGGGTGCGCGTCCGAGCCTGCTCTACAAGTTGTTCGAGCAAGACGAGCACGTGGTGCTGCACTGCTACGGCAGTTCGTTCGAGTTCCCGCGACACATCACGGATCCGCTGCGTTTCGCGCTCGATCATCGCGACTTCCGAGTGGGTGATCTCCCCGGAACGCTCGACGACGCGGGCAAGCTGGTGCTCGTGCGCCGGCTCATCCGCGAGGGCGTAGTGCAGATGATTTGATCGCGGGACGCGGTGACGTGACCTCACCCCCGCTGCCGCGCGCCCCTCTCCCTCCGTCGCCCGCAGTCATCGCGCGGCGCGCAGGCGACGTCGAAAGAGGGGCTGGAACGATGGCGGCGGGAGGTGAGGAC
>CBIHQZ010001233.1:0-2567 GCA_966212315.1 uncultured Myxococcales bacterium | reverse complement strand
ACGCCCGTGTCGGGCGTGCTGTTCGTCGGACCGCATGCCGCGAGAGCGCTGCCGAACACGAGTGAGATGGACAAGGCACAGATCGATGACCGTCGAAGCATCGTGAAGACCCTTTCGCTGAGACGCCGAGTCGCACGGCGGCGCCGATATCATTCATACCGCGACAACAAGGGACAGCCGAAAAAGTGGCAGCGGATTCGGTCAAAACAACTCGAGTTGAATCTTCGTCGCGGCCCGCTTCGCACGAACGCCCTCCCCCACCGGCTTCGCAGGCTTTCGCGCGGCCGGCACCAGCTGGCGCATCAAGCTCGATTCGCGTGCGAGGAATCCCTCGGTGTGAAAGCTGTCTTCGAGCTTCAAGTGCGTGACGTCGACGTGATGAGCGAACTCGTGGAGCAGCGTACGGACGAACGTGCGGTACGAAACGATTCGCGCGTTCGCAGCCGTGCGCATCCAGACCTCGAGCGTCGGTGTCTCGCCCGGAACCCACGTGTAGAGGCCGTGGAGTTCGCCCCAGTCGCCGCGCGGACGTTGGCGCCGCACGATCACCTTCGGACGCGGGATTTCGAGTCGATCGCAGAGCGCATTCACGAGCGCGCGGCACGCACCGCCAACGGCCCGCTGCTTCTCGCTGGTCAGCGCGGCCTCGATCGATGCGGCGAGAGGCATGAGCAGTTCGACATTCGGGATCGCGATGGAACGCACTGCGTCGCTCGCGCGGTAGGTACGCTTCTGCGCTGCGCTGAGCCGGCGATAGAACGCAAAGGGCACGACGAAGAACTGTAGCTTGTCGCGCCGCGCCACTGGCGCATTCCGACTCCGGCGACGAAGCAACCCAAGAACTGGCGCGTCGGTGGGTCTGGTCTCCGATGAGCGCATCACCGGGACGAATTCGTTCGCTTGCACTCGCATGCGCGACCGCATTGATGGAGCTGTTCGCGTCGAAAGCATCTGCACAGACCCGTGCCGACGGACTCTACGCAGCGCGCTTCCGGGAGACCGCGAATCACGACACGATCGAGGTCCCCTACGGATCGAGCACCGCCCACGCTCACCTCGGCGCGCGAATGCCCGCGCCCGACGCGCACGCGCTCTTCTCGATCGACAACGCCAACCGCGAGTACTTCTACGTCCTCGTCTATCGTCGGCATGGATGCGCGGAAGACACCGTGCTCCTCGTCGGCGGAGTCGGCGCGGCGACGGCCGGCGCATCGCGTGGCAACGGGGAATGCCGTTACGACTTTCGCGTAACGCGCGCGCAGGCCGATCGCATCGCAACGACCGCCGGCATCGCGCGCGAGGACCGATCACCGATCGGCGACCGCGTCACCGCCCGCTTCGCTAGCGCATCGACGACCTTCGCTCCGGGCACGCCGATGGAGATCCGGGTGCGCTTCGAGAACCCCGCGGGCGCACCGGCAGTGCAGCGCGAAGCGGGATGCTGTCGCTTCTCGCTCGTCGTCCATCACGACAGCGCCCCGGCGCAGACGCTCGAATGCGGCGCGATGGCCTGCCCGGTCGGATACGCACCGCTCGCGGGCGGCGCGACCGCGGAGGATTCGGTCGACGTCGGACGTTGGGCGAACATCCGCGCGCCCGGGCACTACCGCGTCGAGTGCACGTACCGCACGAACTTCACCGCGGCCGGCGTCGTGCCCTTCGATGCACCGAGCTTTCTCGGACGCCTGTGGGAGCGCGAGTTCACGGGCGTCGTCGAATTCGACGTCCGCTGACCATCCCGCCGAACCGCCGCTCCCGCGCACGAACCGAGGTCCGGTAGCCGCTGCTTCGCATCGATTTGCCGTCGGTACTCGCAGTTTTTCCTGGAATTCCCCAACTCATCCCACTAGCGTGGGCGGGTTTTCCATGGAGGCAAATCGATGAGACTGACTTTCCCGAGACTACTCGGCGTGTTCGCGGCGCTTTCGCTAAGCGTTGCAGCCTGTTCCACGCCGCACCAAGCCGCCGACGTCGTCGAAGCCGGCACCGACGCATTCGACGTCCAGCCGGACCTTTCGACCGACACCGGCCCGACCTGCCGCACCGACGAAACCCTGTGCGGGGCAGCCTGCATCGCCACGGCCACCGACCGCGCCAATTGCGGGGCATGCGGCCACGCTTGCAGCTCCGGCGAAGTCTGCTCGATGGGTGCATGCGCGGCCTCGTGCGGCACCGGCCTCACCGATTGCTCGGGCTCGTGTCGCAACACCCAGACCGACCCGGCCGGCTGCGGCGCCTGCGGAACGGCGTGTCCTACCGGCCCGAATGCCACCGCGTTCTGCGCGACGGGAACCTGCGGCATTCGCTGCGCCCCCGGCTTCGGCGACTGCGATGGCAACCCGGCGAACGGCTGTGAAGCCGCGCTCGACTCGACCTCGAACTGCGGTGCATGCGGCGTGGCGTGTAACTTCGCTAACGCCGGCGCGAGCTGTACCGCCGGCCGGTGCGCGCTCGCCGCGTGCGACGCGAATTTCGCCGACTGCAACAGCAACGCGGTCGATGGCTGCGAAGCCGACCTTCGCGCGGATCGCACTCACTGCGGCGCGTGCGCCACGGCGTGCGGCAAC
>CBIHQZ010001232.1:0-2573 GCA_966212315.1 uncultured Myxococcales bacterium | reverse complement strand
CCCCATCACCCTGCCGTGTTGCGCATGAAGTCGGCGAGGTCCGCGAGCTTGGCGTCGAGGAAGGTCCGCATGCTCCCATCGACCTTCGTCTCGTCCATCGCTGCCCGCATCGCGCGCATCCACGCATCGCGCATCGCGATGTTCACCGGCACGCGGCCATGTCGCATGCGGAGCCGCGGATGACCGTGGCGTTCCATGTACGTCTGCGGCCCGCCGAGCCAGCCGATCATGAAGAGCGCGAACCGCTCCTGGCCTTCGGCGCTGACCCGGCCCCGTCCGTCGCACGCGTGCAGCCGCGCGAGGGCGGGCTCGTCGCGCGCCATGATCTCGTAGAACCGCGTGACGAGTTCGCGCACTCGCGCTTCGCCACCGAGTTGTTCGAAGGGTGTCTGCGCGCCCGGTTCGGTCATGCGGGCCACGATGTAGTGCCGCGCACCGCGCGTCGCAAGCACGATCGATCGCGCGCGCCAAGCTACAAAGACACGCAAATCCCGCTGATTGCCGCGTTGTAGCGGTCGCGCTCGGGGGAGCGTCTATACTCCGCCGGACCATGTCCGCGATTGCCCAGACCGACGTTCCGACCGCTCTCACGATCGCCGGATCGGACTCGTCGGGTGGCGCCGGGATCCAAGCAGACCTTCGCGGATTCGCCGCGGCCGGCGTTCACGGCGCCAGTGTTCTCACCATGGTCACGGCGCAGGGGACGCGCGGAATTCGCAAGGTCGCGCCGCTCGCCCCCGACCTCGTGCGCGCGCAGCTCGAAGCCGTTCTCGAGGATCTACGGCCGCGCGCTTGCAAGACCGGCGCGCTCGGCAATGCGGCGATCGTCGAGATCATCGCCGACGTGTTGCGCGGTCAGCCGAACATCCCGCTCGTCGTGGACCCGGTGGTGAACCCGACTCGCGGTCGCGCGCTTCTCGACGACTCCGGCTTCGCGGCGCTCGTGCGCGAACTGATCCCCCTCGCGACGTTGATCATCCCGAACAAGGACGAAGCCACGCGGCTCGCGGGACGCACCCGCGGTCTCGAAGACGCGAAGCGCGCGTGCAAGGCGATCGTCGACATGGGCGCGAAACACGTGCTCGTGAAGGGCGGTCACTTCACCGGCAACGACGCGGTCGATCTCTTCTTCGACGGACGTGAATACACCGAGCTGCGCGCGCCGCGACTCGAAGTGCCGCCGATGCACGGTCTCGGGTGCTCGCTGAGCGCATTGATCACAGGGCACCTCGCCCTCGGTCTTTCGGTGCGCGACGCGGTACGCCGCGCGCACGAGATGCTGCATCGCGCATTGCAGCAGCCGTCTCGCATCGGTGAAGGGCTCTCGATCCTCGCGAACTTGAACGTCGCGAAATAAAAAAACGGGGTGCGGGATCTCTCCCGCACCCCGAACCCGAGTACGCCTCGCCGGCACCTTCGATCCACGCGCGTTGTCATTCGCGCGCACGATCGTTCAGCCGACGACTCGACGTATTACCGCGGGTCGCCTCCGGTCAGGAAGCGCTGGTGACTCGAACACATGTGCTTGTCTTTCCTCCCGCGGACTAGGCCGCAGCTCGGGGGACACCGGGAAAACTCCCGGCCCGCACACCGAGCCTTCCGTAATAGGGGGACGCCCGAAAGTCTCGCGCGGCCCACGTTGTTGATACGACCGGGTGTCTTTCGCAATTCAAACGCTCCAGACACGGGACCATTCCCGGGACGAATCCGCCCTGTCGCAGAAACAGAATAAGAAACGGGCCGCCGGCTGCTCCACGAGCGAGCAGTCGACACGACAGGCACGAGCCCTGTCGAGTGACCGACAAAGAGACCGACGACACAGAGTGCCGCGGTGTTTCTGCTGCCGGGCTGGCGGATGGTTTCCATCCAGTTCCGCGATTGAACCTAGCATCGCCCCTTCGCTTCGCCAACGGGTCGACGTGAGTTCGGGTGACGCGGACGAGTGATGGCTCGCCGCAACGAGGTGTTTCGTCGTGCGTCCAATCGCGTGCGCGGGGTTCATTTCGACCGGCTTTCACCGCGGTGAACTGAATTCTTTCGGACGCCGTTCGGCGGGTTCTTTCGCCGCCCGCGCGGAACTCGCGAACGCCCGACACGAAGAGAATTCTCGCGCGCGATGCATGCGCGCATCTCGTCCGTGCGGGAATTCCCGAGGCGCCGACGCTTCGTTCACCCGCTGCGCGCGACGCTGAAACACGTCTCGGCGAATGCGAGGGACGAAGAGATTACGGCCGCGGCGCGCGAAGAGCCAGATCGATGTGCGAAACGCATCGCGCGAGATGACGACGACCCGCGACCGATCGATCGCGCGCACTCGAACGCACCTCGGTGCGTGAGCACGCGCTGCATTGCGGCGTGCAAGCCGCACACGGAAAATCACATGCGAACGCGAGGGCTCGCGGTCTGCGCCGTGCAGAAGCAGTTCGTCGGTGCAGGCACTTCATCGTCGCGAAGCCGGCAGAGCAGCACGTCGTGATCGTCACGAGCCCTCTACCCGCGCGCGTCGATTGCGCCATATTGTTCGTCAGTAGTTCTCGAACACGGAGGGAGCGACCCTGGAGATCTTCGGCAAT
>CBIHQZ010001231.1:0-2580 GCA_966212315.1 uncultured Myxococcales bacterium | reverse complement strand
CAGCGAGCGTGCCAGTTCGGGTGCGTGTTTCGCTGCATCCGCCAGCGCCGTGCCCGCGCGCGCGGCCGACCAGGCCTGCCGGATGCTGGTCACGCCGGCCTCCGCGCCGTCAGGGTGCGCGAGGATGCCGCCGCCGGCCATGAAGAGCAGGTCGTCGCTGCCGATGGCGGCCCAGGTGGCCGGCACCGTGCCGGCCCATTGGCCCGACGAGAAGGCGGGCATCACGCGGTCGTCCGCGGCGTCGGTCAGCGGTGTGAAGCAGTCGCGCGCCGATTCGATCAGTCGCCGCTGTGCGGCGGGCGCGCGTGCGGGAACGGCTCGGTCACGTCGATCTGCGGCAGCAACTACGCCGACGCGATCGCGCCCATCCTGCGGCGCCTGCACGGCATCTGAAAAACGCGCAGCGACTTTCCAGCCGCGCACTCATCGCACTGGGCATACGAGGTCGATGCGCGCGGCGTACGTCGCGAACCAGGTCGCTCGTCGCGCATCGTGCTCGAGCGACCGGCGACCCGCGCCCGTCGCGACGACGGTGATCGCATGCCCCGCGTGGGGTGCGAGCTGCTCGGCGTTGGTCCAGGCGATCGTGCTCGCGTGATGAAGCGGCATCGTCGGCGCGCGAACAGGGATCCATGCGCCGCGCGCGTCTTGCGTAAGTTCGAGGCGGAAGCGGGTTCCGTCCTGGATCGCGTCGTAGCGGTCGAGCACCGGCGGAAGCGCTTCGGTGGCGCAGGCGGCGGATGCGTCGGGCGGTGGAGATGCGGATGGCGAGGACGCAGCATCGGGTGGCGCGCTCGAGGTCACGTCGAGCAGGCGGCGCACCGCGTCGAAGCGATCGTTCGGGATCGGCAGCGACAACACGTACTGCGCGATTCGCCACGCACCGTCGGCGCCCAGTACCAGGACGCCACTGCCGCGCGCGTCGCCGAGCCGTTCGGTCGCGAGTCGCTCGTCGAACCATGCGGTCGATCCGTCGCGCACGGCGATGTGGCGTTCGACCGCGCGAAATCGCCAGGCTCGACCGCGCGCGAAGTGTGGATGTGCGTACGCGCGGAATGCGGTGACGTCCCAGCGCTCGGTCGCGTCGGTGCCGATGAAGACTGCGCCGGGGGCGAAGTGCCCGAAGTACCGCGCTTCGTCGGCCACGGCGGCCGCCGCGTGCCAGTCGTCGAGCACCGCGGCGATGCCGGGCGAGTGGTCGGATGCGGCGGCGGGACGAACGCGCGGCGCGGTGGCGGCGCAGGCGGCGAGCGTGAGGGCGAGAGTGGGTGTGGTGAGACGCATTCGGGGATTCTCCCGGCGGGTGAACCCGCGGCAACGGGTCCGAAGCCTTCGCCTGCGCGAAGCTCGCGCGGACGGCGAGGTTCGTTCGTACGCCGATCCGAGACACCGATGTTACAGCGGCTCATCGCGAGCCTCACGAAGGTGAGGCTTCGGTCGCGTAGCCCGCAGCTTCAGCTGCCGGGTACAGCGGGTAGGTGGAGAAACGCAAAGAGCGCGTCAGCTTTCGCCGATCGCGCTCTTTACGTTGTGCGCTCGATACGACCGAGCGCGACGCGGGACTACATCGCCGCGCCGCCGTCCGACGTCGCCGCAGCGCCGCCGCACGGGTTGGCCGACGCCGGTGCCGGCGAGGCTTCCGAGCCCGAGGTCGTCGTGGTGGTGGTGCCGCCCGACGAGGTGTCCGAGCTGCCGCCACAAGCCACCGCGAGGGCGCTCATCAGCGCCGCGACCGAGAACACAACGAGGAAACGCTTCATTGATCAACCCTCCAGATGGCGATCGCGATCCGAGCTGTCGTTATTAAGCCGAACCCACGCCGCATTGGGGTGCGTTGTTACCTCCGGCGGAAAGTGAGTGTCAAGCTTCGAGACAAACGGTTTGGCGTTCGTATCGCCCGCCTGTATGCTGATTCCACGTCGGAACGCGGCACGCGGTGCGCGACTCACGTGCATCCGAGGCGGCAATCCCCGGGGAAATCTTCACATGCCTTGCCTTCGTTGGATCGGCGCCGCGGGGCGCGGACAGCTGTTCCCGATCTACAAATCGGTGACCGGCATCGGTCGCGCCGGCGGAAACGACATCTGCATCGACGCCCCCGGAATGGCGGAATATCACGCGCAGATCGTGTTCGACGGCCGCGACTTCTCGCTCGACGAGGTCGACACGGTCGCGGAGATCCAGATCAACGGGAAGCGCAAGCGTCGCGCGCGCCTGGCGCACAACGACAAGGTCCAACTCGGGAACGCGGAGCTCGTTTTCTCGCTCCTGGAAGAGGCGGAATCCCCCGGCGGCGGCGGTCCGACGCGTGGCGCGGCCGGCAACGAAGCACCCGGCGCGCAGAACGAGATCGTCGGGTTGCGGCGGCTCTATCAGTTCAGCGAACGGTTGCTCGTCACCCGCGACGTCCAGCAACTGCTCGAAGCGCTGCTCGAGGGCGCGATCGAAGCGACCGGGGCCGAGAAGGGCTTCGTGCTGCTGCTCCGCGACAACAAACCCGAAGTGCGCGCGGCCCGGAATCTCCGCCAGGAATCGATCCCCGACGCGGTCCGGCAGCTTTCCGACAGCATCGTCGCCAAG
>CBIHQZ010001230.1:0-2586 GCA_966212315.1 uncultured Myxococcales bacterium | reverse complement strand
GATCTCGTCGAGAAGCACCACCGCGTGCGGCGTCTTCGCAATGGCATCGGTAAGCAATCCACCGCGGTCGAAGCCGATGTAACCGGGCGGCGCGCCAATGAGTCGCGAGACGGTGTGCGCCTCCATGTACTCGCTCATGTCGAAGCGAACGAAACCGATGCCGAGCGTCTTCGCGAGCTGCTTCGCGATCTCCGTCTTGCCCACGCCCGTCGGTCCGGTGAACAAGAAGCTGCCGATCGGCTTCTCCGCCGAGCGCAGACCCGCGCGCGCCAGCTTGATCGCCGACGCGACCTGCAGCACCGCTTCCTTCTGCCCGAAGACCACTGCATCGAGGTCCTTCTCCAGATTGCGCAGTGCGTCCTTGTCGTTCGCGGCGACCTGCCGCGGCGGGATCTGCGCCATGCGCGCGATGACAGCTTCGACATCCGGCGTATCGACCGTCGCGCCTGCACCCACCGAGAGCTTCTTCATCGCGCCCGTCTCGTCGACGAGGTCGATGGCCTTGTCCGGCAGCTTTCGATCCTGGAGGTAACGCATCGAGAGCGTGGCCGCCGACTCGATGGCCGCGTCCGTGTACTTCACGCCGTGGAACTCTTCGTACTTCGGCTGCAGCCCCTTCAGGATTGCGATCGTGTCCGTGAGCGACGGCTCGTTCACGTCGATGCGCTGGAAACGCCGCGCGAGGGCGCGATCGCGTTCGAAGTGCTGGCGGAACTCCTGGAACGTGGTGCTCCCGATGCAGCGGATCTTTCCGCTCGCGAGTGACGGCTTGAGCAGATTGCTCGCGTCCATCGTCCCGCCCGAAACCTGCCCGGCGCCCATGATGGTGTGGATCTCGTCGATGAAGAGAATGCTCTCGGGCTTCTTCTCCAGCGCCTTGATCACGCCCTTCATGCGCTCTTCGAAATCGCCGCGGAACTTCGTGCCCGCGAGAAGCGCGCCCATGTCGAGCGAGTAGACCACCGCGTGCTTGATCGCTTCGGGCACCTCGCCCTTGTGGATTTTGTACGCGAGCCCTTCCGCGATCGCCGTCTTGCCCACGCCCGCGTCGCCGATGAGCAACGGGTTGTTCTTGCGCCGGCGACAGAGGATCTGGATCGCGCGCTGGATCTCGTGCTCGCGACCGATGATGGGATCGATGCGCCCCGCCTCGGCTTCGTCGTTGAGATTGAGCGTGAAGGCCTTGAGGGGATCCTTCTGCCCGCCGCCATCTTCGTCGTCCGCGCCCGCGCCGGCGGTCTCTTCTTCTTCGCCGCCCTCGCCGCTCGGAAGTCGCCGAGTGCGGGGGCGATCGTCGTCGTCGCCGGTCTTCGAAATGCCGTGCGAGAAGTACTTCACCACGTCGAGTCGCGTGATCCCGACCTCGCCGAGGAACTGCAGCGCGTGCGAGTCGTGCTCGGCGAACATCGCGATGAGCAGGTTCGCGGGCGTGACTTCTTCTTTCTCGGCACTCTGCGCGTGCAAGAGCGCGCGCTGCACCACACGGCGCAGCCCGAGCGAAGGCGTGGGCTGATCACCGTCCGGCGTCGACGGCACTTCCTTGTCGAGGAACTTCTCGAGCTTCTTGCGCAACGACTCCGGATCGCCGCCCGCGTTTCGCAGCGTCTTCTTCACGGAGTCGTCGAAGAGCAAAGCGAACAGCAGGTGCTCGACCGCGACGAATTCATGACTGCGCCGCGACGCTTCGTTCGTCGCGAGTGAAAGTGCAATTTCGACTTCGGGCGAGAGCCGCATGGCGTTTCAGTCCTCTGGTTCGGCGGTGAGGCGCAGCGGATAGCCCTGCGCTTCGGCGTATCGGTGCACCTGATCGACCTTCGACTCGGCGATGTCGCGCGCGTAGATCCCTGCGACCCCGCGTCCCTTGAAGTGCACCGTCAACATGATGTGCGTGGCCTCGGTCTCCGTCTTGTTGAAGAACTTCATCAAGACGGTCACCACGAACTCACGCGTCGTGTAGTCGTCGTTGTGAAACACAACGGCCCAGCGTCGCGCCTTCTCGAGCTTGGGTTTCTCGATGACTGCAACATCGCCTTTGCGATCGGGCGACTTCTTCGGATCCTCGGGCGGCATGCTGGATACGAGTTTCTGGTTCTTATGGCCGAGGAGCGCAAGGGGGTGTTACGCCAGCGTCGCACTCCGAGAGGCGTCCCTTCATGCGTCCGTCTGCCCCGCGCGCAAAGCCCCCTGTCGCGCGGATTCCATGCATCGTCGAAGCAGCGCCGGGTCACCCGCTGATTGATTTCGTCTTCGCGTTTCGCGGCGGCAGTTCGACCGATCCAGCCGGTCTCGAAGGGCGTCTCTCACTGACGCTGGGCACGATGCTGCGCGGATCGCGAACGCACAGTGGACTGGCGCTCGAAGATGCGTTCGACCGGCTCGGCGCCGAGGTGGACATCGAAGTCGATGCCGATGGTTCGCGCATCCAGGCGAGCGTGCTCCCGCGCAATGCGGAGAAATTGTTCGCGCTGATCGCCGAATGTGTGGTGGAACCGCGGTTCTCGCAACGCGAGATCGGAAGGCAGCGGCGCGCGATGGTGGCCGACCTCGTCGATGCGCGAAACGACGACGATGATCTGGCGGCTCGTG
>CBIHQZ010001229.1:0-2586 GCA_966212315.1 uncultured Myxococcales bacterium | reverse complement strand
CGCCACCGAAGAGTGTCCGTATCTCCCCGGTCGCACGGCACGGATGCCGCTCCGCTTGCCGCTCGAGAAGATCGACCGCGATGCGTTCGATGCGCTGCTCGCACAAGGTGATCGCCGCTTCGGGCCGCTGCTCTATCGCACGCGCTGCCCCGAGTGCTCTTCGTGCGAACCGATTCGCGTGCCCACCGGTACGTTCGAGATGACGAAGAGCCAGCGTCGCGTGTGGCGCAAGAACGTCGACAGCGTGAAGGTCGAGATCGTCGCGCCCGAATTCACGCCCGCGCATCTCGCGCTCTTCGAACGGCACAAACGCGAACGCGGACTCGCGCGTCAAGAGGAGCCCACGACCGCCGAGCAGTATCGCTTTCACCTCGTCGACACCTGCGTCGACTCGCGCGAGATCCGGTACTCCGTCGGCGGCGCGCTCGTCGCCGTGAGCATTCTCGATGTCGGCCGCACGAGCGCATCGAGCGTGTACCACTACTTCGATCCCGATCACGACGCGCGAGCGCTCGGCGTCTTCTCCGCGCTGTGGGAAATCGCGTGGTGCGCGCGCGAGTCCATCGACTGGTACTACCTCGGGCTCTTCGTCGCCGACTGCCGGAGCCTTGCGTACAAGGCGCAATATCGTCCCCACGAGCGCCGCGTCGACGGCGTGTGGATCACGGTGCCGTGAGCGTGAGACGCGGGGGCGGTGTCGATCGCAGGACGTTCCTTCAACTCGCGGGGAGCGCGATCGTCAGTGCATCCGGGTGCGCGCATCCGGGTCTGGTGGCGCAACCTGAATCACATCGCGCGTGGCCACTGGATCTTCGCGATCTCGCCGCATCGCGAGCCGTACCGCGCGGCGAAGTGTCCGCGCTCCTCGAACGCCACGATGACTTTCCACTCGGCGTGATGGCCGGCGATGCCACCACCGATCGCGCCATCGTCTGGACACGCTACGTCGGTCGCGGACGCCTCGCGCTCGCGATTCGTGATGCGAGTGCCGAGACCACGCGGGTGCTCGACGTACCCGTCGGTCCCGATGGATTCACTGCCGTCGATGTCGCCGAGCTCGAACCGGGACGCACGTATCGCTACGCGTTCCTCGTGATGCACGGCGATCGCCGCTTCGCACTGCGCGGGCCGTCGGGACGCTTTCGCACCGCACCGGAACCCGATGCGCTCGTGCCGGTCACGTTCGCGGGAACGTCGTGCACCAATCAGTTCATCCGGCCGTACCCGACGCTCGCGCACGCTGCCTCGCGTCGTGATCTCGATTTCTTCGTGCAGGCCGGTGACCACGTGTACGCGGACTTCTCGCGCACGCTCGACGATTTTCGCGAACGCTATGCGATCGCGTACCCCGCCTACGGAATGAAGGGCTTGCACGCATCGGTCGGGATGTACGCGACGTGGGACGATCACGAGGTCGGCAACAACTGGGATCCCGAGACGTGGGACGCCGAGCGCATCGGCGCTGCGCGGCGTGCGTTCTTCGAACATCATCCGATTCGTCGCGACGAACACGCGCCTGCCAAGATGTGGCGATCGTTCCGCTGGGGGCGAACGCTCGAATTGTTCGTGCTCGATTCGCGCGGCGAGCGCCGGCCTTCGACGCGCGAACGCAGCGATGCGATCTATCTCTCGCGCGCGCAACTCGACTGGCTGAAGACCGGGCTCGCGAATTCACCCGCGCGGTTCAAGTTCATCGTGAACTCGGTCCCCATCACCGACTTCCCCGGACTCTTCGATCTGGTGCGCGGCGATCGTTGGGAAGGGTATCCGGCGCAGCGTCACGAGATCCTCGAGCACATCGCGCACGAACGCATCGAGGGCGTGTGGTGGCTCTCGGGCGATTTCCATTTCGGCAGCATTTCGCGCGTCGATCCGGGCGGCCCCTACGCGACGCAACGCGAGGTGTTGATGGGTCCGGGGCGGCAGCACGCCAATCCGTTCTGGTCGTCGCTTCGTGGCGCGCAGTGGGAGTTCGTGACGGGCGAGAACAACTACACGCTGTTCCGCGTCGACCCGGTGCGCGACACGGTGGAGATCGCGTTCATCGGCGCGAGCGGCGAGACGATGGCATCGCGCACGTATGCGCGGTGAATGACCTCACCCCCGCTGCCGCGCGCCCCTCTCCCTCGACGCCACCGCGTGGCGTGCGGACGCAGGCGTCGTCGAGAGAGGGGCTGGAATGGTGGTGGCGTGAGGGAGTGCCGCGAGCGAGGTAGTACGTGCGTCAGAAGCGTCGAGTACGCAGTGCGCTGAGTTCTCTCGCACACACGAATGCATTCGGCGGGGCTTCCGATGGCCCCGGGTTCGACCGCAGCGGTGTTGCCGATGGACGCCATGTCGTTTGCTCGCCACGCGACGCTGGCGCCCTCGACGTTTCGGCCCGCCGTGCCGCAATGCGCGCAGCTCACCGATTACGCCTCATCCTTCGAGCCCCTCTCTCGACGATGCCTGCGTCCATACGCCCGACGCGTGGCATCGAGGGAGAGGGGCGCGCGGCAGCGGGGGTGAGGTTCTACCCTTCCCAGCCGCGGGGACCGGCCCACGCGGCGATCGCGTAGATCACGCCCGCCACCACGAAGCTCGCCG
>CBIHQZ010001228.1:0-2590 GCA_966212315.1 uncultured Myxococcales bacterium | reverse complement strand
GGCGCCGAGAACGCGCGACGCGGTGAAGCCCGGGTCGACGTTCATCGTGCTGAGTTCGTCGGGCGAGAGCGCGTCGATCTCGGGTTGGAGACGAACGAGCGCGGTCTCGCCGCGGGCGTGGACTTCGACGGGGGTGTTGTCGCTGACGATGAGTTCGGTCGACATGGCGGTTGCTCCACGGGGCTCGACGGCAATGAGTTGCCCCGCGCGGTCCGTCGAGACGCCCGCGCGAAGGGATCGGTGCCGCGCGGATCGGGAACCCCCGGTGCCGCGCGGTTGCGGAGCAGTACTTCACGGCGTGTGCCACCGGTGAGGCCGAGCAGGCGCGGTGGCAGTCGGAGTGCTCGCGGGGGACGCGCGTGGGTGGCGTGCGGCGATGAAGTGCTCGCCGCGATGAGGGATTCGAGCACCGAGCGTTCGGAATACCGTCGGCGGCGTGAGCGGGTGCGGCGCGGGCCGCAATGGCCTCACGGGCCACAGCGGCCCGTTTTAGAGGCCGGAGCGGCCCGAAACGGGCCGTGGCGGCCCGTTTCGGAGAGGCGATGGCGGCCTCCGCGAGATGGGCAGCGCGATCGCCGTGCTCGCGGGGATGGTGCGGGGAGCGCGACGGGCGTTTCGACTGCTCCCCTCGGATGGCGCGTCGGTCGCGACGGGCGTTTCGAATCCCACGTGCGGATGGCGCGTGCGTCGCGACGGGCGTTTTCAGTGCCGAAGCGCGACGACGAATGCGTGGTCAACGGCCGTTTACAGTGCCCGACGACGATGGCAGCCGCATGGTTCGGGGCGTTTCGAGTGCTCGACTGCGTTCGCCCGGCGAAGGTCCAGGGCGATTCGAATCGCTCGGGTTGAGGGTCGAACCATCGACCGGCGGCGGTGTAAACGCCCGCGGCGACGGCGCGCGGGTCGTGCGGAAGCACTGGAAACGGTCGGCGCGATGGGCGTCGCGTCGCGGTGAGCGGTGGAATCGGGTGGACGCGATGGGCGAACGGTCGTGCCAGAGCGGTGGGAGTGCTCGAGGGGATGGGGCACGGGTCGCGAGCGGGCGGCGGAAACGGGTCGAGCGATGGCGCGCGGGTGGATCGGGAGCGGTGGAAACGGGTCCGGCGATGGCGCGTGGGTGACGCGGTCGCGGTCGAATCGCGCGGCAAGATGGGCAGCGGGAGACGGAGGGGCAGCGGAATCGCCCGTGACCTTGTCGTTGCACAACGACGGGAGGATCAGCTTGATCGCGACCGCGCGATTCAGGCGAAGGTCGTGGCCCGCGAGCACGGCGCCCATGCCGCCAGCGCCGAGCAGGCGGTCCACGCGGTACTGCCCCGCGATGGTGGTCCCGATGAGATGCGCGAAGGGCGAGGAGTCGTTCATCCCCGGGGTGGGAGGATAGCGGAGGTGTTGGTGAGAAACGCGAACCGCCTCGAACGCCCCGGGCGTGGGTGCGCGGGTGCGTCGGGCACGCGCGTGGGGAATGAGCGTCGGGTGCGCGAGGGGTATCGGCCGCGATCGGACGCTCGGGGCGTTCGTCGCGGCCGCACCGAGCGAACCGGCTCACGGCGCAACTCCGGCCCGGGCTCTTCATCGAGCGGCCGCCTGCTGGGCGGGCGCCGCGATGGACGAATGGATACGGCGAGACCCGCGCGCTTGGAACACTCGAACACAGCGGCGTCCTCGCGCAGCGAGGCCGCCGTGCGAAGAGCCCGGGCCGGAGAGGCGGAGGTGTTGGTGAGAACGCGAGCCGCCTCGAACGCCCCGGGCGTGGGTGCGACGACGGGGTGGAGTGGGTGGTAGCGCCCGGCGAAGGGGCGGCTCGTGACCCGTCACTCGAAAGTGGGTCGACCGCCAGATCAGAACGGCGTCCAATAATGCCGATGACTCGTCGGGCCAATGGTTCCTACGCGCGATGGATCGCGATGCTCTGCGCTTCCGGTTGCGCCTCCGAGGCGCGGCCGTCGATCCAGTCGTGTTCGATCGCGTCCTCCTCCACGCTCCGCGTGGCAGACGTCATGGAGGGCCAGATCGTTGTCTCGCCGACCGGCCGATACGCAGTCGGCCACGATTCCGGAGGCTTCTTCGCGCTCCGCATGGTCGCGCTGGACGGTGACTGTGAAACGTCCTGCGACACCGCGAGCAACCGATTCATCGAGCCGTGTCATGGACGAGCCTTCGACCTTTCCGGCATGGAGATCTCGGACGCTGGCGCCAGCATGACGCTGCCTCACCTGGCGCTAAGGTTTGCGGGCGTCGGCCCGTCAGCAACGATCGAAGTTGATTCGTATCCGCACGAAATATCGGTGGATGCGGCGCGGCGTTTTCAACCGCCGATGTGACGGTGCAGTCGGCGGGCGGATCACGGACAGATCTCAACCGTCGCGTTAGCGCGTGATGTTTGCCGCATTGCAGTGGGTCGTCGCGCGGTGAGTCGCGCCCATGAACCCATCGTCGGGAGGCGAGTGGCCCCGATGGAGCCACTCCGAGCGATCGCCATTTTCGCCGGCGCGTCACGACGCGCCACCACGAATCGCTGAACAACCTATCCACCGCGCCGCTGGCCGCGGGTGCTTCGGGAGCCAGTGCCGTTCGCGGTGCGCGGAAC
>CBIHQZ010001227.1:0-2590 GCA_966212315.1 uncultured Myxococcales bacterium | reverse complement strand
AGATGCCGCTCCGAGTGGTCGTCCTCCGGCTAGTGACACCCGCACACCGGATCGTTCGAGCTAAGCGTCCCGACGGACCACGCGCGCTGCAGGTGATCGCGAATCATTCGACCCTGCTCCACCAGCCCGCCGAGCGTCCCTTCCGAACCCGTCGTGCCCGTCGACAACAGGATCGCGGCCATCGGCGTGTCGTCGCGCGACGAGGGGCCCGCATAGATCCGCTCGCGAATCGCGCTCGCCGCGTAGCCGCACTCCAAGCTGATCGCACTCATCAGCAAGTGCGCCAGCGAGTGCAGCATGTAGAAACGCACCCCCGGAAACTGCGGCGCCGATTCCGAACCTTTCGCCCACGCCTCGTAGCCAGCTTTCAGCTGGCGTTCGCGCTCGATGACCTCGGGACGCGCTTCCCACGCGCGCACCCTCGCCTCGTCGAGTTCGAGGAACACACCCTCGCCACGGATCTCCGCCGCCGGCAGCCAGTTCTGCGTGAGCGACAGCTCCGCGATCTCGACACCGAGGTCGTATTCGCCCTGCACATCGGGCGTGACCGGCTCGAGACGCGTGAACCCGATCTGCGCCACGACTTCACGCATCTTCGGCACCACCACGAGCCGCGCCACACCATCGGGCAGGCCGCCCTTCGGCGCCGCGCGACGCGCGAAGAACTCGTCGTCGACACCCGGCAGATCGCCCGGCTGCTCCAACGGCGCGCTCACGAACTGCTTGTACTCGGCCGTGCGAATCGGGCCCTGGTCCACCGGCTTGTCCGCGTGGATCGCAGCCGCCGCAGCGAGCACCGCCGCGTCGTCGAAGCCCTCGAGTGCCAGCTTCACCTTCTCGATGCGCCGGAAGAACGGCAGGTCGTCCTTCGTCGCGCTCTTCACGACGTCCCACACGCCGCGCACCCGCGCTTCCAACTCCCCGGCCGGATCCGGAATCGACACGGCGCTCACCACTTGGGGGAAGTACGAATTCGACGCCGTGCGCACCAGCAGGCGCACTTTCTTGTCGCACTCCTCCTGCCCCTGCATGCCGAGCCACGGTCGATCGCCGCGACACGGCAACGGCACCGCGCTCGCCAGACTCAGCGGCGCGCTCTGCCCGCACGCACACTGAATCCTGATCTCGTGGAAGTCGCCGCTCGTCCCTTCTTCGAACGTGAGCGACGGCGCCGCACAACGATCCTTCCCCTGCACTTCGTGAACGAGCGCGATCCAGCGGAACTCGCTCACGTGGCCTTTGGTGCACGCTTCGACGAAGCGCACCGGCACGCATTCGCCCTTCACAGTCTGCGAGCATCGGTGCCAGTACCGATGGCTCTTCAACTCGAGACCGTCCTTGCGCTGCAGCGCACGGCAGCTCGCGTTCTGGCACACAAACCATTGCGGGAACTCGAGCACGTCGATGCCCGCGTAACGCGTCGGCTCGCGATCGTTCCCCGCCGGCGGCGCACGGAATGGATTCTCGCGCGCGAGGTCACGCCCTGCTTTCTTGAAGCGCTCGACGATCGCATCGCGCAACCGCGGCTCGGCGATGTGCGGCGGCTTGAACTTGTTGTCGTACTGCCAGAAATCCAGCCCGCCCACGAGCACCGCATCGTGCAGCAAGTCCACCATCGAGCCGGGCCCGAAAGTCGTCACGATCTGACTCTTGCGCGCGGTTCCATCGGGCTGCTGCGCCACCCGCGAGCCGACGGTCTTCTTCCCTGCCCCGCTCATCGCTTCCCTCCGAGCGCGCGGCGCTCGATCCACAGGTGCGTCGACTCTTCGACATCGCGCATCGACGTCGGCGCCGCGAAGCGCGCGTCCAGTTCGTGCGGCCCCGGCGCGTCGTCGTCGATCGGTGAGTGGAGCAGCGGCTTACCGGCGGTCTTGTCGCGATCGTACGGCGAGTACGCGCGCTTCCCGGCCGCCTCGTCGCGGGCGATCGTCACCAGCTTTTCCCACGCCTCGATCAACTTCGTCCCGCGGTCACGCACCGCCTCGACCACCCGATCGTGCGACTCGCCGAACTGCACCGCGTGTCGTCCCGCGCGCTCGGCGAGTTCTTTCACGCACGCCTCCGCGACCGCACGATGGTGCGCAATCTCCATCGCTGCCGTCGCCGGCGTGAGCTTCGCCTCGCCGAGACGGGTCATCGCCACCAGCGTCCCCGCGAGTCCGCGATCGATGGCCGGGCCCGAGAACGGCGTGAGGCTCGTGGCTTCGACGTAGCGATAGAAGCTCTGGTGGTACGCGACGAAGCGCTCGTAGTGCGATCGATCGCGCGGCTTCTTCACGTTGAAGCAGGTGACCACCAGGCCGGGCGTGCTGCGCCCGACGCGACTCGAAGCCTGGATGTACTCGCTCGTCGTCTTCGGCTGCCCCGCCACGACCATCAAGCCGAGGCGATCGATGTCGACGCCCACCGAGATCATGTTCGACGCCAGCAGCACGTCGACGTGATCGCTCTCCTTGTGCGGCTTTCCGAGCCGGTCTTTCGCCTGCTTGATCGCGCCCGCTTTCTCGCGTGACGTGAGTTCCACCGGCATCGCGACGGCGCGATCGCGTCCCCACGGATGCGCCCCCGCGTGCCCCGCCACGGTGCGCCG
>CBIHQZ010001226.1:0-2590 GCA_966212315.1 uncultured Myxococcales bacterium | reverse complement strand
TTGAACTGCTGACACACGTGCTGCATCTCGATCGCACACTCGAGTGCGGCCTGCGCGCGGCGAAAAATGATGAGGAAGCTGTCGGCCTCGGTCTTCAGCAGGATCCCGTCGTGCTTCTCGATCACGGGAAACAGCAGGCGCCGCTGCTCGAAGATCTCTTGCAGGAAGTGGATGATTCCGAACGCGGCGACGCGGCGCGAGAAGCCGGTGAGGTCGGTGAACACCACTGCCAGTTCTTCACCGAACAAGTCCCACAGGCGTTTGTCGATCGCCGCGGTGTCGGCACCGTGGCGCGTGCGCTCCTCGATCATTCGCCACAAACGCCCTTCGCTGCCCTTGAGCGCGCGCTCGCTGTGCGAACCGTCGTGATCGTGTCCCATGGCGGCGAAGGTATCACCGCCGTGAGGCTGGCTAAGCGGGCGCGAACGTGACTTCGTAGCGCGTGACGGTGCCGCCCGCGCGCTTCGCCTTGTCGGCCTGCACGAGCTTGTACGAAGGGTTCTGTTTCGCGAACGCGCGGCAGATGCCGGCGACGACGCCTTCGTTCACGAAGCAGGGATAGGGAGTGTCGTCGGCGAGCACCATCGATCCTTTGCCCTCCGACTCGACGCGCCAGCATCCCGCCACGTCTTTCGGCGAACGCAGATGCGACTCGAAGTACGCCGTCTCGGTGAAGCGCAGCGCGTCCGCGAGCGAGCGCACCTGCGGCGGCCACGGCATCGTCGAATAGATCTTCTCGCCCGTGAGCTTCACGCTGTTGCGACCGACCTTCGCCTCGACGAGATAGAAGGCCGCGAGCAGCTTCCACATGGGCCAGTTCGTTCCGTCGGTGTACTTCAGACGCCCGAACATCTCGGTCACCATGCCGGGCATGACGTCGAAGCCGTTGCGAAAGATCATCGCGTTCTGCGGCGACGCGAACACGTCGGCGGGAATCCGATCGCGGAATTGCGCGGGGAACACGTCGTAGATCCCCGGCGACTCTGCTTCCATCTGCTGGCGCGTGACGAACTTGCTCATGGTCCCCCTCGGTACGCGGCCGATGACGGGGACTCTTCCCCGCGACACGCGCGTCGCGAGTGTAGAGCAGAGATTCCAGCGCGCGCATGCTGCATTCCGCGCCATCGTGCGTAGCCTCACATCGGCGTGCCGGCGATGGTCGTGCGGTCACGAAGTGCCGTTGCGCGAACGCTGTGTTCGGTGCGCGCCAGGGCACGCTTGGGCGATGTGCAATCGCACGCGATGCGTGGGGTCGATCGGCAAGGTGATCGACGCGGTCAGCGCTTCGTGCCGTCGCCGCCGTGCGGAACGTCGGGAATACCGTCTTCGCGCTCGCGACCGCCCTTGTCGCCGCGGGCGCGTTCGCCCTGGCGCAACTCGCCGGTTCGTCCGCCCGCGCTCGTAAGCGCGCGCGCGTATCCGGGACGCAGTGGCAGTCGGAATGTCGGTCGGATCTTCTTCGCGTCGTCTGCGGGCGCCTTCTCGTCGGATGCCATGTTTCACCTCGGGCGCAGGTCGAAAGCCGCCGCGCCATGCGTCCGTGCTCCGATCGATACGCGCGAGAATGGGGCTGCGAAAGGCGTACCGGGCGGCGGTCTCCGCCGGCACTTCAGGCGAGAAATCGCGCACGCAGTTCGGGCGTCGGCACGCGACACGTGTCGCTCTTGCCGAACCAGCGATACCGATGGCGCGCGATGAAGCGATAGACGAGATCGCGCAGCGGGCGCGGGAACACGATGAGCGCGTAGAGAAGCTTGATCGGCCCGCGCAGCTGCCGTGCGACTCGCAGCGCCGCGGTGGACGCGAACGTCACGCGCGGGCCTTCGATGAGCACGATGCTCGCCGGCTCGGCGTCGGGGGCGCGTTCGCCGCGCTCGCGCAACATCTCGGCCGCGACGGGCGACTGGAGCGGCGCGAAGACGAAGCGTGCGTCCGGGTCGCGATCGAGAACGAAGTTCACGCTCGCGTTGCACAGGTTGCAAACGCCGTCGAAGAGGACGACCGGGCGATCGGTGGCAGTGGCGCTCATCGCGGTGGGCGGATCGTAGGGCGAGTGCTGCGCCGCGAACAGCGGGCTGTGCATGGCACGCGGGTGGCTTCGTGATCGAGACGGAGGATGCGATGCAACCCGACGCGCCAGCCGATCTGAAGAACCCGTCCGAGTACAGCCACACCGACGAGTCGGGCGAGGCCGTGCAGGGAAATTTCTGGGACGAGGAGTATCAGCCGACCGAGAACATCGACGACATTCCCGTGGAGGAGTGAACCGACCTCACCCCGGCTGCCGCCTGCCCCTCTCCCTCCGACGCCCGCGCGAATCCGCGGACGCAGGGCGTCGTCGAGAGAGGGGCTCGAACGATGATGGCGGTGGTGGGAATTGCGGGAGGGTGCGTACGGCGGGTTGAAAAGGTAGGTGGCGGCCCGGCGGCTGAATGAAGCCACGGCAACACCTCCGAAACCTCACGTCGTGAGGCTCGCGATGTCGCATCGAACACACCGGTGGTCTCTTCCGAAGTGATCGTAGGCAACTGGCGGCCACCGCGAGCTTCGCGCAGGCGAAGCTTAGGAGTCGTTGCCGCGGGTTCACCCG
>CBIHQZ010001225.1:0-2590 GCA_966212315.1 uncultured Myxococcales bacterium | reverse complement strand
GGCGCACTGCTGTTCGCATTCCTCGTCGCACTCGCCGGCGCGTTCTCGCCGCTCACTGACCACATCGGCTACGCATCGGCGCTCGTCAGCGCGGTGCTCGTCTCGATCGCGGCCGCGGTCGCCGGGGCAGGCGCGCCCGCTCGTTGGCGCGATCGCGCGGTGCTTCTTTCACCAGGTGAAGCGCTCGCTGCCATCGGCGCATTCGCGATGCTCCTCGTGGCGATCACATTCGTCGTCGCGGGCATCGCGGGCGTGCTCGGGCATCCGTGCACCCCCGCACGCGGCGCGGCGTTCTTCGCGCTGCTTCCGGTTCCGTCCGCACTCCTCGCCGCGTTCACGGGCCTCGCGTTCGGCGCCGTGTCGAAGCGCACGCGGCTCGCCACCGTCGCGGCCACGTTGCTCCTCCCCGCGTTCGTGCTGTGGACCGGGATCCGCTTCTACGCGAGCCCTACCATCTTCGCTTACGACCCGTTCTTCGGCTTCTTTCCCGGCACTCTCTACGACGAAACCATCCCGCTCACCGCGACGCTGGTGACCTATCGACTCGGCACCTTCGGATGGATCGTCGCACTCGCTGGAATCATCACCGCGACATGGCGCGACGAATCACGCGCGCTCGAAGTTCGTCGTCCATTCAATGCACCCGCGCTCGCGGTCGCGGCGCTCGGACTCGCCGTGGGGCTCGGTGTATACAGCGCCGGCTCCGCGCTCGGTCATCGTCACGATGCAAACGATGTCGCCCGTGCACTCGGCGGACGTCTCGAAGGACGGCGTTGCAGCGTTGTCTACGCACGCGCAATCCCCGCGCACGAAGCGCGCCTCACCCGCGACGACTGCGATGTACGCATCGCGCAACTCGAGCAGTTCTTCGGGGTGCACGTCGGCGCACGAGTGACGGTGTTTCTCTTCGCAGACGCCAATCAGAAGCAGCAGCTGATGGGCGCCGCCGACACGTACATCGCGAAGCCGTGGCGCAACGAAGTCTACCTTCAGTACGCGCCATTTCCCCATCCGGTGCTCGAGCACGAACTCGCGCATGTCGTCGCCGGAGCCATGGCGCCGGGGCCGTTTCACGTCGCGGCAGCTCGCCGCGTGATTCCGCTCCCGGGTCTCATCGAAGGTGCCGCGGTCGCAGCGGCCTGGGACGGCGAGGGCGACGCGTCGCCGCATCAATGGTCGCGGGCGATGTCCGAAGCGGGACTCGCGCCGTCGATGCGCGCTCTCACCGGGCTCGGCTTCCTGCTGCATGCGTCGGGAACCGCCTACACGGCCGCAGGTTCGTTCTCACGCTGGCTCATCGACACCCGCGGTGCTGCGCGATACCGCGCGCTCTACGGTGGCGCGTCGTTCCAATCGGCATACGGCACCAGCCTCGAGATGCTCGAACGCGACTGGCAGGCGTTTCTCCGCACCGTCGATGTGCCCGAACGGATTCTCGCGCGTGCGCGCGTTCGCTTCCGCCGCGCGTCGCTCTTCGGTCGCACGTGTCCACAGGAGACCGCGGAACTACTCGATCGCGCGTCGGTGGAACTCTCGGCGGGCGATGTGGCGCGGGCGCGTCGCTCGCTCGAGACGGTGGTCGCGAACGATCCGACCGATGTCCTCGCGCGCGTGCATCTCGCCGAAGCGTGGGCGCGATCGGGCGATCTCGCGCGTGCAACCGCGGTCGTGCAGTCCGCGCAACGCGATCTGGGTCCGTCGGCGGCGGTGCGACTTCGCGCGCGCATCGGCGACGTCGTGTGGCGCTGGCGAGGCCCTGCGGATGCTCGTGCGCTGTATGCCGAGGTCGATCCCGACTGGTTCGACGAGGACGACGCGCGCACGGTCGAAGTGAAGCGATGGGCGCTCGGTCTCGCCGCGACTGTGCCGGATCCCGAATACACGAACGCGGTGCAAGATCTGTTGATCGGACGTGGCGCGTCGGACCAGGACGCACTCGCGATGACCGCGCGTCTCGCGCTTCGCTTTCACGCCGGCGATCAACGTGTCGACGCGATGGCTGCGTATCTGATCGCACGCCAGCTCCAGGCCCACGATCGGAACGCCGACGCCGTGCCCATTCTCGCGCAGATCGATGCGTCCGCTCTGATCTCCGACCGCGTGCGACGCGAAGCCTCGCGCCTGGAAGCCGTGTCGCGGTTTCTCGTGGGTGACGTGCGCGGTGCGTTGCCGATTTTCGAGCGTCTCGCGAGCGACCCCGCAAGTCCGCGCGGCGTTCGCGACGAGGCCGACGATTGGCTCGATCGCACCCGACGCGCAGCAACGAACTGACTCGCTACACGCTCGCGGCCGCGACCAGCACGGCCCAATCGATGTCGCGCGGGAGTCGCCCTTCGGCGCGTTCCGGACGACCTCCGCCGCGCCCACCGCATGCCTTTGCGATGCGGCCCAGTAGCGCGCCGCAGTCCTCGATCGCATCGGGTCCGCGCGCGATGAGCACGGAGGTTCCGTCGGCCGTGCGTGATGCGAGACACGCCAGTGCGCCCGAATGCGCGGTGAGATGCGTGGCGATGGCGCGCAGATACGCGGTCGATGCGTCGTCGAATTGCGCGATCACGCGCTTCGAACCCGCCGCCTCGCCTTCGCGCCA
>CBIHQZ010001224.1:0-2594 GCA_966212315.1 uncultured Myxococcales bacterium | reverse complement strand
TCAGCCGCCGGGCCCAACGCAGCGCGAGGACACATTCGTGACCAATGCTCAGCGCGGCAGCGCGGGTGAGGTCCCCTACGGCGTCGGCACCGCGGGCACCACTGGCGCAACGGGCGCGATCGGCGCAGCTGCCGGCGCAGGTGCCTCTCCCGGTGCGATCGGCGTCAGCGTCGGTGGCGCGAGCCGCATCACATCGTGCTGCAGCACCCACAATTGCGTTCCGACGAAACCCGCGAGCGTGCGTCCGTCATCGCTCACCGTGAGATCGGACATCTGCGCGTAACGACCCACGAGTTGCGGATCACTCCACGTGTGCCAGTGCCCGGTACCGTCACGCACGAGCACGCCGTCGATGCCGGGCATCGCGAGTTGCTGTCCCGACGCGCTCCCCGAGCTACCCGGCGCAAACGCACCGAGCGGCGTGGCAGTCAGCACTGGCGTCACGCTCGCACCGTTCGGCGCGACGCGAAGCAGTCGCCCACGCCACGCGACCATCAGTGCGTCGGCGTTGAAACCGATCGGGCGGATCTGCTGCGGACGCATCGCCGGCACGTTGGCGGCGCCTTCGCGCAAACAAACCGCGGCGTGTTCCGCGGCGATCAGGTCACTGATGCGCCAGGACTCCGCGCCGGGCGGCATCGCATCGGCGCGGGGCGGAGCATTGAGGCAATCGATTGCCGCCGACGGACAGATCGCGGCGACGATGCCGTCGCACGTTTCGAAGAACCCCGCGAGCACGCGCGCGCCATCGGCGCTTCGCACGCGCGGATCGGTGGATGCCGATGGGTCGGCGTTGGGCCCCAGTGAGTTCAGGTCGATGCGCGTCGCCGGTTCTGCATGCACCACGATCGACGTCGGGTTGTTCGACGGTTCGAGCGTGAGTGCCGAGGCACGCGGTGTCGATGCAGTGGCCAGCGTTGCACTCGCGAACGGCCCACGCCGCGCGGTGACGTTCGTCTGCACCGGGAGCACACGACGCAGATCCGCCGCGAGTCGCGTCGCGCTCGCCACGCCGAATTCGATCGCGCTCTCGGGCCGTGTCGCCGCGATCGCCGCGGAGATCTCACCCGATGCCACCAGGCCGCGCGCGTACACGTCGGGCAGCCCTCGCAGCGCTGCCGACCCGGCGCAATTCACGCCGCTCTCGCCACCGAAACGCACGCGCGCGGCGCCCGCATCGGAGCAGAGTACGCGTCGCAGTCGGATCATTCGTTCGGTCGCGCCGGTCGATCCACCGCGACGACTGATGGCCGAGCGTGCCGCGGCGACGAGCCTCGCGAACGATGCTTCCGGTTCGGAGGTATCGCGCGCGACGCCGGCCGGTCGATCGAGGAACACCACGTTGGCGCGCGCCGCGCTGTCCGCACGGTCGGTCTGCCCGCGTGCACCCACGCTCGCGACGATGTCATCGCGTCCGTCGGCATCGCGGTCTCCGGTCTCGATCGCGACGTCCATCACCGTGCCCGCGAGGGTCGGCATCTCGGCGATCCGCATTCGAGCCTGCGCGAGGGGCGTGAGTGCGACGACGAGATGCTCGGCGACGAACGTCGACGGCGGCGGCGCGGGCTCACCCGGCGCTGGTGCTGCGGGCGGCGGCGGACAGCGATACGTCACGATCACCGAACGCGGCGAGGTCGATCGCACGTTCGCGTCGGTGCAGCGCGGGTCGGTCGGCGTATCGCCGCCGGTGACGTTCACCGATGCGTACGCCGCTGGATCGCGTCGATAGAACCCGACGCCCGCGATCGCACCGTCCGCGCGCGCGCGCAGTACGACCACGTCGCGATCGTTGTCCGCATCGGGATCGAGCGCCACGT
Organism: uncultured Myxococcales bacterium; assembly: GCA_966212315.1. Lineage (GTDB taxonomy): Bacteria > Myxococcota_A > Polyangia > Polyangiales > CBIHQZ01. The sequence continues at coordinate 777 of CBIHQZ010001224.1, read as the reverse complement.
AGCGCGTGAAGTGCTCGCCCGGATTCGCACGCACGGTCTGACCATCGATCGTGAGCGATGTGCCGTCGCCCGGCACCGCATTCGAGAGCAGCGCCGCGGCATGCCCTGCATCCGCGACCGGACCCGCATCGACTGCGACCGGTGTGCCCTCGTCGGGCGCGGCGTGTTGCCCGGCGTCGCTGTGAAACAAGATCGGCGGCGGCGTATGCGTGCAACCAGAAACCGTCCACCAGAGACCACACCCGAACCCCACCAACCACCGACGCTTCATCAACGCCTCCGACCGCCCTGCTTCTTGCTCTTCTTCGCATGCGTGCCGGTCTTCTTCCCGGCGGGCTGCTTCTCGTGCTCGCGCCGTCCGCGACGATCGCCGCGCGCGCCACCACCGCTGCCGCTCGTCGGACGCTTGCCGCCCATCTTCTCCAGCACTTCACCAGGAAGCGTGCCGTACACCGTGCGGCGAGGAATCGACACTTCGGTGATCTGCAGCGTCACTTCGTCACCGAGCGCGAAGCGCATCCCGGTGCGTTCGTTCGTGAGGCGAATGCCGAGATCGTCGAGCCGCCAGTCGCCGCCCGAGAGTTGCTGCACCGGCAGCATCACGTCGATGAAGGGCGAGTCGAGTTGCACGAACGGCCCCCTGGCACTGAGCCCCGAGACGATGCCGGTGTGCACTTCGCCGATGTGCGATTGCGCGACCACGCAACGGTGCAGATCCATCGACTCGCGATCGACTTCCATCGCGCGTCGCTCGAGTCGCGAACTCTCGAGCGCCGC
>CBIHQZ010001223.1:0-2597 GCA_966212315.1 uncultured Myxococcales bacterium | reverse complement strand
CGCGTTGCAGACGTCGGGTGCGAACGACGGGCATCGCATCGCGGGGTGCATCGCAACGGGGACGCACGGCGCGGCGATGAAGATCGGCGCCGTACACGACACGGTGCTCGCGATGTACGTCGTCGTCGGTCCGAACAAGGCCGCGCTGCTGCAGCCGACGAAGCGAAGTTTCACCGGCGATCTGGCGGGATGGTTCGAGAAGAACACCACGCTCTCGACGGTGGACATCGCCGACGACGATCTCTTCCACGCCGCGCAGGTCGGCCTCGGCGCGTTCGGCTTCGTGCACTCGGTGGTGATGGAGGCGGTGCCGCTCTATCAGCTGCGCGGCAACGTCGTGGTGCGGCCGATCCAGGACCAGGCGATCTGGCACGCGATCGAGACGCTCGACACGACGATGCTCGATCCCACGCCGAATCCGTACCATTTGCAGATCGTGTTCAGCCCGTACGCGAAGCCCGGTGAGCCGGGTGCATTCGCGACGATCTTCTGGAAGCAGTCCGTATCGGGCCACTTCGCGCCGCCTTCACCGGTGACCGCGATGACGGCGACGGACACGACGCGGTTGTTGTCGTCGCTCATCGGCAAGGTCGACAGCTCGATGACGAGCGGACTCGTCGAGGACATCCTCGTGAGCCAGACGCAGGCCGAGTTCAAGGCCGGAGCGATCGCGCCGTTGTTCCCCGGTCAGGCGTTCGGTCCGACGAATCTTCCGCCGGGCAACGGACGCAGCACCGAGATCGTCGTCGATCACAAGAACGCGAGCACCGCGGTGAAGACGGTGCTCGACGCACTGCGATCGGAAGCAAACGCCGGGCGGCATCTGCTCGGCGCCGTCGGTGTGCGATTCATGGGCGGCACGAGTGCCCTGCTCGGACAGAACCTCGCGCCGATGAACACCACCATCGAGGTCCCGAGCCTCGGAAGCCCGGCGATCTCGCAGATCCAAGCGGCATGCTGGAAGGCGCTGCACGACGCGAAGATTCCGTTCACCTGCCACTGGGGCCAGGAGTACGGGATGAGTCCTGGCGACGTGCTGAGCTACTACGGCTCGCGCGTTGCGCGCTGGAAGGCGGCTCGTACGAAGCTGCTCGACACCCCCGAGGCCCGCGCGGTCTTCGCGCCGCCGCTGCTCGCCAAGTGCGGCCTTCTCTGACATCCGCTGCACTCCGCGCTTGATCATCGTTTCCGTCGATGGTGCGGTGCGCGCGTGCGATCCGGTCTCGGCAACGGTTCTATTCGCGTCGCGCGTGTCGAAGGAAAGAGCGTGTTGCTCTCGGCACGCGCGTCGAGTCCGCTGCGATTGATCGAAACGCGCGGCGGCTCGGACGCGGTGTGGGTGTTCGGCACGACGTTCGGCGGCGGCTTCGTCGAAGGTGATCGGGTCGAGATCGACGTCGACCTCGAGCGCGATGCGAGGCTGCTGCTCACGACGCAAGCGAGCACCAAGGTCTACCGCTCGCTCGAACACGGTTGCGCGAACGTGCTGCGGGCGCGCGTCGCATCGGGCGCGCTCTTCGCGTCGATTCCCGATCCGACGGTGTGTTTCGAGGGCGCGCGTTTCGAGCAGCGAGTCGCGATCGATGTCGACGCGGGGGGCTCGGCGTGCGTTGTCGACGTGCTTCACGCGGGGCGTGTCGCGCGCGGCGAACGCTGGGCGATGCAGCGCTATCGCAGCGAGATCGAGATCGGCCCGTTCCGCGACGTCCTCGTGCTCGAGCCCGCGCACGGCTCCATCGCCGAACGCATGGCGCGCTTCGACGTGCTCGCGACCGTGATCCTCGCAGGTCCCCTGCTCGCCGATGCACGTGCGCGCATCGAGGCGGAGATCGCCGCGCTGCCGATGAAAGCTTCGCTGCTCGAGTCCTGCACCACCCGCGACGGCGTGCTCCTCGTTCGCTTCGCGGCACCCACCGCCGAAGCCGCACAGACGCGGCTGCGACTCCTCCTCGCCGAGGTCTTCACGCTCGTGGGAGATGTCTTCGCACGAAAGCCGTGACGCGACGCTCGCTCTTGGGCACGCTGCGTCACGATGCATCTTTCCCCACGAGACATCGACAAGCTCCTGCTGCACAACGCGGGATTCCTCGCGCAAAAGCGGCTCGCGCGTGGTGTGAGGCTGAATTACCCCGAAGCAGTGGCCCTCATTGCCACGCAGCTTCTCGAACTGATTCGTGACGGACGCTCGGTCGGCGAACTCATGGACCTCGGTCGGACGTTTCTCGGACGCGCGCAGGTCCAGCCCGGCGTCGCCGCGTTGATCCACGAAGTGCAGGTCGAAGGGACGTTCCCCGACGGCACGAAGCTGGTGACCGTGCACGACCCGATCGTGCGGCCGCAGGGCGATCTCGCGCTCGCGTTGTACGGCAGCTTCCTCCCGGTCCCGTCGCACGAGGTGTTCGAACGCGGCGAGTGCGGGGTCGAAGCCCTCGAAGCCGCCGCGGGTGAAGTGTTGCTCGCGGCGGGCGAGATCGAGTTGAACGCCGATCGACGCGTCGTCGAAGTCGCGGTCACGAACACGGGCGACCGACCGATCCAGGTGGGCAGCCACTATCCGTTCGCCGACACGAATCGCGCGCTCTCGTTCGATCGCGCGC
>CBIHQZ010001222.1:0-2597 GCA_966212315.1 uncultured Myxococcales bacterium | reverse complement strand
GACGCGCAGTCCGCGTCGAAGTTGCACGTCGTGGTGCAGAGCCCTGCGACGGCCGGGTCGTTCGACGAGCAGAACTGGCCCGTCGGACAACCGTTGCGCGCGTTGCCCGGGAAGCAGCCTGCGACGCATCGCGCGGTGGTCGGCTCGCAGATGCGTCCCGATGTGGTGGCGCCGCAGTCGGTGTCGCTCGCGCATCCGCAGAACGCGGGCGAGGTCGCGACGGGTTGCTCGCAGGCGTGACCGTCGTCGTTCGACGCGCACGCGCTCGCATTGCCACCGGTGCCCGGCGTGCAGAGCACGCAGAGGTTGGCGGTCACATCGCACGCGGGCGTCGAGCCCGAGCACGCGGTCATGTTCGTCGCGGTGCACGCCACGCACGCGCCACTCGCGCCGCATGCGGGCGTCGCGCCACCGCACTCGGTATCCGCGCCGCAGCCGCGACACACGCGCGTGGTCGCATCGCACACCGGCGCCGTACTCGTGGTGCAGTCGCTGTTCGCGAGGCAGCCGCGGCACACGTTCGCCACGACATCGCACACCGGCGTCGGCGTCGCGCAGTCGCTGCTCGCGAGGCACTGCACGATGACGAACGCATTCGGCGCCGACATCGCCCCCGTCGTAGCGCCCACCGCAACGGCGGCCGAGGCCGTGTGCGCGCCGACGGTCACATCCGTCGAGGGCGTGAACGTGAAGTTCCCCGACGCATCGGCCATCGTGCGTCCCACTTCGACGCCGTCGATGTAGATCACCACCGTGGATCCCGGCGGTGCCGTGCCGGTGATCGTCGGTCGACGATTCGCGAGCGTCGTACCGTTCGCGGGATCGATGACCGTCGCGACCGCGGCGACGCAACCGCCCGCCATCGGACCGGTCGAGACGCACACCGGCGCGGTGGGCGACGGGCAGTCGGCCGCCTGCGTGGCGACGTTGCACGCGCGGCAGCTGCGCGTCGTGCTGTCACACACGGGCGCGCTCCCCGAGCAGTTCGCGTTGGTGAGGCAGCCGCGGCACAGATGCGCGGCGGTGTCGCAGACCGGCGTCGCGCCGCTGCAATCGGTGTTGGCGATGCATTGCGCGACGGTGAACGTGCTGCTGTTGCTGTTCGGCCCCCGCCCTGCGCCGACCGCGACCGCGACGAAAGCGGTGTGCGTGCCGACCGCGAGCGCCATCGTCGGCGTGAAGCTGAACGTCCCGGCCGCGGTGGCGGTCGTGCGTCCGATCTCCATCCCGTCGACGTAGATGATCACGGTCGATCCCGGCGGCGCGGTGCCCGTGATCGGCGGCGTCATGTTGAGCGTCGTCGAGCCGGATGCAGGCGTCGTGAGCGTGCTGTTCGGTGCGACGCAGGTTCCGGCAGCGGCGCCCGCCGTCTGGCAGAGTGGCGAACCCGCGGTCGGACAGTCGGTCGCTTGCGTCGCCGCGGTGCATCCGCGACATGCGTTGGTCGTCGTATCGCACACCGGGCGCGTGCCCGTGCACGCCGCGGTCATTCCTGGCGAGCACTCGACGCAGCTTCCCGCTGCGCTGCACGCGAGGTTCGGCGCAGTGCACACCATCGTGAGCCCCGGACCGCACTGCACGCATCGACCCGCGGGTCCGCACACCGGAAGCGCCCCGACGCAGTCGGTCAGAACCGAGGGATTGCAGCTGCGACACACCCGCGCGGCGAGATCGCAGATCGGTGTGCTGCCGCCGCAGTTCGCGTTCGTCGTGCACACGCAGCTGTTGTTGTTGCACATGCCGGTCGAGCAGTCGGTCGGCGCGTTGCACTGCACGCAGCGTCCCATGTTCGCGCCGCTCGTCGCGCAGAACGGCGTCGAGCCACTGCAGTCGGAGTTCATCGTGCACGGACGGCAGACGTGATTGGTCGTGTCGCAGATCGGCGTCGGCCCGCCGCAGTCGTTGTTGCTGTTGCAGTAGAGCTGACAGCTGTGGAAGCGGAAGCGCCACACGCCGGGTTCGGCGGGCGTGGTGTTCGACGTGTTCTGGAGATTGAGCACCGACGCGGTCCGCGAGCCCGGAAGCTGCGAGTAGTTCACGTTGTCGCCGGCATCGAAACCGGCCTGCGCGGGCGTGCCGCCGAGACCCAGCGTGCCGCCGCTCGCGTCGCCCGTGGTCCACGTGAGCGCGTTGTATCGGAACTCGACGTCGTAGTCGGCCGGCGTGGTGCCGCTCGACGGCGTGGTCTCGCGGATCACGAGCTGGAACGTGTCGCGCTTGTCGATATGCGACGCGTAGTAACCGACGCGATACCAGGTCACGACGAGCTGCCCGAGGCTGCCGACGTTGCGGATGTCCCAGTACACGCGGTTCTCGTCAGGGATGCCGAGGCCGATGCCGCGCGTGTCCACGTCTGCCCAGAACGGCGCGATCATCGGCTGCGCTGCGACGGGGAACGGGTTGGGCGTGTACGTGCCGACGGCGGCGTTGAAGGTCACGTTGCCGTTGTTGTTGATGAACAACGTCGTGTGCGACTGGCCGAAGAAACAGAGCCCGTTGAGATCGAACGGACGGAGATCGATCGCGGTCGTGCTGCTGTCGTCGTTCGGGGCCATGACGTTCGTGCCGAAGCCCGACGTGCCGCCGAGGCCACTCAC
>CBIHQZ010001221.1:0-2599 GCA_966212315.1 uncultured Myxococcales bacterium | reverse complement strand
CGGACGACACTCCCGGTTTCGCACTGCGAAGTGTCGTTCGGGGAGGGGCTAGCGAGCCCGCGGCGTAGCGATGGGGAGGGGTCTGCGAGGGGTCTGCTACCCTCCCAACACCTTGTCGATGAACCGATCGAGCTGATCGAGATTCTCGTACGCGATCTCCACCACGCCCGAATTCGTGTCGCCGTCCTCGCGCACGATCACCTGCATCCCGAGCGCCGCCGCGAGTTTCCGCTCCAGGTCACGCACGTTCGCGCTCTTCACCTTCGGCTCCGCCGCACCGCCACCCGCAGGCTTCGCGCCGGTCGCTCCCTTGCGAGCAGCCTTCTCGGTGTCGCGAACCGACCACCCCTTCTCGATCGCCTCGTGCGCCAGCCGCAGCATCTCGGGCTCTTCACGCGCCGACAGAATCGCGCGCGCGTGCCCTTCCGAGAGCTTTCCCGACACGACGTGCCCGCGCACCTCGCCCGGCAGCTGCAGCAAGCGCAGCGTGTTCGCGACCGTCGCGCGGTTCTTCCCGACGCGCTCGGCGAGTGACTCCTGCGTGTAGTCGTACTCTTCGATCAGGCGCTGGTACGCATCGGCCGTCTCGATCGCGTCGAGGTCCATGCGCTGGAGATTCTCGACCAGCGCGAACTCGAACGCCGTCTTCGGCGCTACGTCCTTCACGATGATCGGCACTTCGCGCAGCCCCGCCCGCTGCGCCGCACGCCATCGACGTTCACCCGCGATGATCTCGAACTCGCCCGCCGCGCCCGACTTCCGCACGACGATCGGCTGGATGATCCCCTGGTGCTTGATGCTCTCTGCGAGTTCGTTCAGCGCGTTCTCGTCGAAGTGCTTGCGCGGCTGCCCCTTCTGCGGCCGCACGCGCTCCACGCCGACGCGCTGGAACTCCGCGTCGACCCTGGCCACCGCATTCGCGGTCGCCGTCGGCAACAATGCATCGAGCCCGCGTCCGAGCACTCGCTTCGGTTCCGGGCCTTTTTTCCCCTTCAGATCGGCCATCGTCCTCGTGCCCCGCGCATTCCTGCGTGCGGCGCTATGCCGACGCGTCGATCAGTTCCTTCGCGAACGAAAGATATCCCTGCGAGCCCTTCGAGCCCACGTCGTACAGCAACACGGGCTTCCCGAACGAGGGTGCTTCGCTCAATCGCACGTTGCGCGGAATGATCGTGTCGAACACGTGGAAGTGCTTGCGCACCTCGTCCGCGACCTGCTTCGCGAGGTTGTTGCGCGGGTCGTACATGGTCAGCAGCACGCCCTCGATCGCGAGCTTCGGATTGCGTGATTCCCGCACGCGCTCGATCGTGTTCACGAGCTGCCCGAGCCCTTCGAGCGCGTAGTACTCGCATTGCATCGGCACCAGCACCGCGTCGGCGGCGCAGAGGGCGTTCAGCGTGAGCAAGCCGAGCGACGGGGGGCAGTCGATGAAGACGTAGTCGTACTTGCGACGCACGCGATCGAGCGCCTTGCGCAGCATGAGGTCGCGGTCCTGGTGATCGATCAGTTCGATCTCGGCGCCGGCGAGATGCGGCGAGGCAGGCACGATGTGAAGTGAATCGATCTCGGTCTCGTGGAGCGCGTCGTCGACGGTCGCGCGGCCGAGGAGCAGATCGTACGTCCCGCGTTCGACCGTGCGCGGCGGAACGCCCACACCTGAACTCGCGTTCCCCTGCGGGTCCATGTCGACCAGGAGGGTCTTCCGCTCGGCGACCGCCACGGAGGCGGCCACGTTCACGCTGGTGGTGGTCTTCCCGACCCCGCCCTTCTGATTCGCGACGACATAAACCCGGCCCATGAGGGGTACGGTTCGTACCGGAATCCGCGGCGCGGTTCAACGCGCGTTTGCCGCTGTTGGCACGGAGAGCTCGAAGTCGTTCGCGCGGGCGAAATGGGCCCTCCCCCGCATGCCGAAACGGGCGCGTCAAGCGGTCTCGGAACAAATTCGTTGGCGCTTTGTTGTGCGCATTCGGGTCTCGTCTACAGTGGGAACAGATGTAGGTGTTGGTGGTCGCACCGGCACCGCATCGCGGATGAAGCGACCGGTTCGGGCCACCGAGCCTCGGTCGGATCGCCGAGTGTTGCCGACGCGCGACGGATGCCCGCCGCGCGCAATGGACTCGTGTGTGTCGCTGCGGCGCACGCGATCGGGAGCGCTCGTCCTGGATGTTCACGGAGGAGAGAGCCAATGCGAGTCTACAAGTCGTTCGACGAGTTTCAGCGCGAAGAGATCCGTCCCCTCACCCGTGTCGGCTTCTCGATCGACGAGTTCGAGATCAACGACCACTACCAGGAAGACTTCCTCTTCGACTCCGCTTCGAGCGACGACGACGACGACAAGTAGACCGCGCGCGCGACACGCATCGCGCTTCGGCACCGAGTTTCCTTTCGAAGCCCGCATCGATCTGCGGGCTTCGTGCTTTCTCCCGCGTGGGCATCGCGCGACAGCTTCGCGCATCACGCCGAGTTCACTGCATTGACGGTCTCCGTCGGGACGGATAATCGACCGCGATGAACAGTCCGACCATCGCCGTCGCGGGCGCGACCGGAGACATGGGCAAACGCGTTGTTCGCGAGATCGTCGCGCAGGGCGGCGCCG
>CBIHQZ010001220.1:0-2599 GCA_966212315.1 uncultured Myxococcales bacterium | reverse complement strand
TCGGGCGTGTCCGATGCGCGTCGGCATAGGAGATCGACCAATGATTGCGAACCAGTCGCGACACTGTCAGCGCGATGTCGAGGCAATTCTTGTTGTCGTTTCATCTCGTTCGACGCAGACCCGGATCGTGCTGCGGAGGCGCCGATCTTAACGGTCCCGTTCGACCGGATCCACACTTCACGCAATGAATCGCGACGAAGATGCCGTCGTACGCAACGTGAAGAAGTTCGCGACCCGGATTGTTCGCGAACTCGACTGTGCGCGAAATTGAGCGCTGCCGCGGCCCGGGCGATCTATACTTCGCGCGATGTCATCGTCATCGGTCGCGGCCTCCGGCGATGTCTCGGCATTGGCCCGGCGTGTGGCGCTAGTCGCCGGTGCCGCAGGGATCGCCGGCAGCGTCTGGATGCTGTCGCAGTACCTGATGCCCCCTTCCTTCGGCGCCTGTCCGCTCGACGGAGGCTGTCAGTCCGTCCGTGCGTGCCGATGGGCTGTCAACAATTTCTTCCTTCCACCGCTGGGAATTATCGGCTTTGCACTCTGGGCGATCCTTTCGACGTCTTCAAACGCTTTCGCACGAAAAGCGCGGGTTCTCTTTGGCGCGATCATTGGCGCTTCCGGCATAGGACTCGTTTTCGTACAGGCACTGGTGTGTCGGGCATTCTGTCCGTTCTGTCTCGTTGTCGATGCGAGTGCGATAACACTCGGACTCGCGGCTTTCATGAGCCGCGAGGCGCCGCGTGAGCCAATGGCGTGGCTACGAATGCTGCCGTTGCTCGCGTTTCTTCTCTCCGCGAGCGCCTCATGGGGATGGGCGCATCACCGCATGACCGAGCCGATTCGCCCGGCGCTCGTCGAAGTTCTTCCGGCGCGGGTCGAGGCGCTCCAGACGCCCGGCAAGGTCACGATCGTGGACATGTTCAATTTCGCTTGTCCGCACTGCCGCGCACAGCGCCCCCGGCTCGTCGAGGCGCTCCGCCGAAACGCAGAGCTGGTGACGATCCGGTACGTCTATCCCGTTCCGAGCGACGCTTCGCGCGCGGGAATCTGCGCGGAGGCGCAGCAGCGCACGGAAGCCGTCGTCGACGATCTGTTCGCAACCCAGGCATTCGATCGCCCATCGCTCTTGTCGATGGCTTCGCGGCTGGGCCTCGACGTCGCAGCGTTCCGAACGTGCCTCGATTCACCCGCAACCGGAGCACGGCTCGACGCGGATCGAGCGCTCGCACTCGACGCTCGCGTTGCGTCCCTCCCTTCGATCTTCATCGGGCACGAGCGCTACGAAGGCGTCGTGCCGCCGCCCGACGTCATAAGCGCAAGCGTTCGGCGAGAAGCAGCGCGTCGCCACTGATCGCATCCGACCACCACGACACGGAAGTTCCATGAACGTTCTGCTCATCATGATCCGCAGGTCTCCCGCGCTCTTCGCTATCGGAACGCTCGTCGGAGCGATCGGCGGCGGAGCCACGACTCTTCTCATCGGGTTGCTCGCGCGACTCGCATTCGACCAGACGAGCGCCCCGGGCTCACGCCTGGCGATGGCCGCGGGCCTTGCCGCCGTCATCGTCGTCTGCAGCATCGCTTCCCAGCAGATTCTCGCTCGCCTCGGGCAGGACGCGGCGGTCGAGATGCGCGTCGATCTCAGTCGCATGATCCTCAAGATGCCGCTGCGCGACACCGAAGTAATCGGCAAGCACACCGTCCTCTCCGTGCTCACGCAGGACGTCGCGACGATCACCGGTACCCTCCCGGCTACGCCGGTCATCGCGGTGAACCTCGCAACGGTTGCGGCCTGTCTCGTCTATCTCGTCTCCCTCTCGGCACGCGGCGTCGGTTTCGTCGCCGCCTTCATGGCCTGCGGCTTCGTCGCATTCGGCATGCTCCAGGGGCGATCGGTCGGCTGGTACAAGAAGCTCATCGCGCACCAGACCACGCTGTTCAAACACCTTCGCGCAATCGCCGAGGGCACGAAAGAACTGAAACTCAGTCGTGAACGCCGCGACGGTTTCCTCGAGCGATCGGTGATTCCGGAAGCCGTTGCGATCCGCACGAACTGGCTCCACACGAACATGTACTTCGTGCTCGCGGCGGTGTTCGGAACACTCCTCCATCTCACCGTCACCATGCTCGTGCTCGTGCTCGGCCGCACCATGCTGCACATGACGCCGTCGCAGGTCGGGGCATTCTCGATCGTGCTGCTCTACATGATCGCGCCGCTACAGACGGTCATGGGGCTCCTCCCTGCGCTCAACGTCGCCGCGGCCGCGTGGAAGCGGATTCAGGACCTGGAATCCAACGTGAAGGCTGCGGCCGTCGATGCCCCGGGACAGTCAAAGATCGGCGCGTCGGCGGCGCCGAGCATTAAGCTCGCGGGCGTTTCGCATTCATACGCCAGCGATCGCGACGACTCGAAATTCACGCTCGGCCCGGCCGATATGGAGATCCGAGCCGGCGAGATCGTCTTCATCGTCGGCGGAAACGGAAGCGGCAAGTCGACGCTCGGCAAACTGATCACCGGGCTCTACGTGCCCGAAGAAGGCGGGCTCGAGTGTGCCGGCAAAGTCGTGAACGACTCCAATCGCGAAGACTTCCGGCAGAT
>CBIHQZ010001219.1:0-2604 GCA_966212315.1 uncultured Myxococcales bacterium | reverse complement strand
GATCAGCTGGGTCTTCGTCGCGCGGAAGTAGCGATGCAAGACGCGAGTGCATGCTCGCATCGCCGCGCGTTCTCGTCCCCGCGACAGCACGACCTCGCGCCGGTAGACTGACCGCGCGACATGCCCGCCGGCTACGACTCGCGCCCACCCGAAGCGCCCGCACGACTCGGGCGATACGTCACCGTTCGCCGTCTCGGCGCGGGCGGCATGGCGGAGGTCTATCTCGCTCGCTCACGCGGCGCCGAGGGCACCGACAAGCTTCTCGTCGTCAAACGCATCCTTCCCGCATTCGCGGCGAACAATCGATTTCGCAGCATGTTCGTCGACGAGGCGCGCGTCGCGCTGCGATTGAATCACCCGAACATCGTGCAGGTGTACGGCTTCGAGTCCGATGGGCCGTCGCTGCTGCTGGTGATGGAGTACGTCGACGGCGCGGATCTCTCGGCGCTCGCGCAGACGGTTCATGCGCGTGGCGAGCGGATTCCCGCGGGGCTGGCGGCATGGATCGTTCGCGAGACCGCGCGCGGGCTGCACTACGCGCACGACCGACGCGACGACGACGGCACACCACTCGACATCGTGCATCGCGACATCTCACCCGGAAACATCCTGCTCGCGCACGACGGCGTCGTGAAACTCGGAGACTTCGGCATCGCGAAGGCACGGCTCGTGTCGGGCGAAGACGAAGGCGCGATCAAAGGGAAGTTCGCGTACATGTCGCCGGAACAGGCGCGTACGGAAGCGGTCGATCGTCGCGCGGATCTGTATTCACTCGGCGTGGTGTTGGGCGAATTGCTGGCGGGCCGCGCGCTGTTCGACAACGTCGCCTCGGGCTCGGAACTCCTCCCGCTCTTGCGCCGCGGTGCCATTCCCGACGTGCGCGCAGTGCTCGCGGGTGTGCCGGATGAACTCGTGCAGATCGTCGCGAAGCTCGTGACCGCGGAACGCGGCGATCGGTACCTCGACGCGCGCGAAGTCGCCACCGCGCTGACCCGATTTCTCCGAACGCAGTCCGACGAGTGGGACGGCGGCGCGCTCGCGGAGTACATGGCGCGCTATTTCGCGCGTACGTCCTCGATGAACCCACCCGCGCCGGAAACCACGCCGCGAGGAAACGATGCGCCCACTGTAGCGCGTGGTCGTGCGGGTGCGCCGGCGCGTGAGGACGTGACCGCGGATAACGCTGCGATTGCACGCCCGGCCGCCGCCACGTTCGAGACCTCGGCGCTCATGCGCGAACGCGTTCACGTCGCAGTGATCGTCGGACGCATCGTCGCGTTGCCGAGTTCGATCGACACCATCGACACGCGACCGCTCTTCGATCTGATCGAGTCACTCGCGTTCAAGGCCGGCGCTACGCTCGAGCGCACCGACGAAGATCGCTTCACGCTGGTACTCGGCGTTCTCGAAGCACATGTCGATCACGCATTGCGCGCGGCGCGGCTCGCCATCGATCTAGCCGAGGCGATCAACGCACTCGCATCCGACGGCGGCGACGCGCCCCTCGGAGTCGCGCTCGGTCTCGCACGCGGAGTCGCGGCCGCGGCTCGCGGAGCATCGGGCTCGCTGCTCGGGTTCGAGATCGTCGACGATGCGATCGCCTTCGCAACTGCACTCGCGGATCTCGCCCATGCGGGAGAGATCTTTCTCACCCCCGGACTCTACCGCCTGGTGCGCCGCGCGTTCGTTCTCGCCGAGCACGGATCGCGCACCGGATCCGGGGCGCGGGTGTTCCGACTCGCGCGTCCGAAGTCTCGTGCCGAACGCGAGCAGGACGTCGCGGCGAACGAAACCGGGCTGGTCGGCCGCGACCGCGAACTCGCGCAACTCGAAGAAGCACTCGCGCGCGTGCGATCGAGCGGGACGTCCGAAACGCTGGTGATCGTCGGTGAACTAGGGGTCGGGAAGAGCGCCCTCACCGTCGCATTCGCCGCGCGGCACGAGCGAGATGCTGCGGTCATCCGGGTGCCGGTTCCGTTCGGCGGCGAAGAAGGCTCGTATCGGTCGATCGCGCAGATCGTCGGCGAACTGCTGGCGATTCCGGAAGAACGCATGGTCGATCGCGAGTTGATCGATGCGTCCATCGAACGCGCCGTGATCATCGCGCAGATCCCGTCCGCCTCGGGTCGCCGCGCTGCACGGCGCGCATTGCGCATCGCGTTCGGTCTCGATCAGGACGACGCCGGCAACGATGACGCGACCTTGCGCGAAATCGTGCTGGTGCTGCGACGGCTGCTCTCCGCGCGCGCGATGATGCACGCGATCGCGGTCGTCGCCGACGGCGTCGAACTCGCCGACCGGCACAGCCGCGCGGTGCTGCGCGACCTGCTGCGGCGACCGCCGCACGGCGCAGTGCTGTTGGTCTACACGGTGCGCGACACCGATGCGTTCGCGCGCGACAGGCATCAGGCGCCGACACTGCATCTCGCGCCGCTGTCCGAAGACTCGCGGGGCGCACTGGTCGCGCGACGACTCGGCGCGCTTCCTGCCGGAATACGAGAAGCGCGGCATTCTGCCGCAAGACCCCGTCGTGTCGATCGACCGCGACGGCGTCGGCGAATTGGTGGAAATCGCCTGCGAGCGCGGCAAGAAGACGCGGCCCGA
>CBIHQZ010001218.1:0-2606 GCA_966212315.1 uncultured Myxococcales bacterium | reverse complement strand
GTGCGACGTTGAAGGGCGAATGCGGGGCCGGACACTGTGCCGGTGGTGCGGAAGAGAACGGGCATTCGCGGATGGTGGTGGCGCGTGGGCGCGCTGTCGAATGCGTTGGCAATGCGCACTGACGCGGCGACGAAATCAGTGTGCTGCAAAGAGCGAAGTGACGAAGGTCACGCAACGGAACGCGGGGCGGAACGGTTCAGTCCCTCCGCGATGCACCCCGCCGCGTGCGGGCCCTGCCAATGAATTGGCGCGCTACCTTTGAGGTGCCGACCTTCTTCGGCGACGTAGCGGGCGCGGCGCCTTCGCATCGAGGGTTCGTGAATCGTTCGACCGCGACTTTCGACACTGCGTGCACTCGCTCTCGTTTGGAGTCGGCGAAGGCCGACGGCTCAACGGTAGCCCGCCAATTCCATTGGCAGGGCCGTCACCGGCGCGGGTCATCGCGGGCGATGAGGCTCAATACTCCGCGCGAATCCCGATGGTCGGAATGATCGGCAGCCCCGTCACGTACGCCTGCGAGCGCCGGTCGTAGCTGAGCACGAGGCTCTCGACGTTGGCGTTGTTGGTGGTGTTGAGGATCTCGAGGATCCCCTGGCATCGCACCGGACCGAGGCTGAAGCGCTTCGCGACGCGCACATCGAGCGTGAAGTACGCGGGCAATCGGCCGGTGTGAAGCGGGTCGGTGAGCGTGAGCGCTACGTCGTGCTCCGCGTCGAAGAGCGCCCCGGTGATGTTCGGCGCAACCGAGCCGCTGGTGTAGCGAACGCGAACGCCCGCTTCGAAACCGAACGGAAGGATCGCGCCGAGCACCACCGTGAGGATGTGCGGCTGATCGTATTGGTACGTGTACCAGGGGCACGAACCACCGATGCACGTGGTGCGTTCCGCGCGCTGGATCGTGTACGAGACGAGCCCGTACACCGGCGCGAGACGTCCCGGCCGCATGCGCAACATGAACTCGCCGCCGAACACGCGACCGAGGCCGGTGTTGGCGAATCGCTCGGGCACCGTCTGACCGCTGGCATCGACGCGCAGCCGCGTGCTCGGCGCCACCACGTTGTCTCCGAGCTTCACGAAGCCGGCGACGTCGAGGTCGAGCACGCCCGGGATGATCTCGACGTTCGCGCCCAGCGTGCCGTGCAGCCATCGCTCGGGTTGCAACGTGGGATTGCCGAAGCCGGGGACGATGAAGTACCCGCGCGGCGGCGTTCCGTAGAGACCCCATCCGGTGCGCAACACCACGCGCGGATGCACTGCGTACCGCGCCGACATGCGCGGGTTCACGGTCACCGCGTTGAGCAGTGAATACGAATCGACACGCACGCCGGCGAGCACGCGCAGGTCACGCGTGGCGTCGATCTCGGTCTCTGCGTACGCCGCGGGATTGAAGAACGGACCCTGCGCGCGGTAGCTCACGATCGTCGTCGGATCGACGGGGTCCATGATGCCGTTGGCGGGCAACGGCGGCGCGTGGACGTCGTTGTCCAGATGCCCGCCGAGGCTGTCGATGCCGATGAAGACGCGGGCGCGCGACGAGAGATGCGCTTCGAGTTCGTCGCGAAAATTGATGTTGTACGACTGGAACGTGAAGCTCACGCCATCGCCGACCTGGCCTTGCGTGAGGTTGTACGAAATCGCCGGCGCGAACGTGTGGGTGACCGCGTCGCCGAAGCGATGACGCCAGCGCGTCTGCAGCCCGTAGTACGAGAGATGCGTTCCGAGGTTGCCGCGGAGATTCGGATCGTTCGCGTTCGGATCGCGGAAGTTGAGAATGAGCTGGTCGTCGTTGGCGGCAGCGACGATGCGGATCGAGTCGTTCGGGCCGATGTCCCAGTCGAGCATCGCCTGCGCGTCCCAATAGAAGGGCCACTGGCGGAATGAAGTGCCGTCGCTGCCGCTGAACGCGAGCGGGCCGATCAGGTCGATGAAGCTGCGACGCGCGCCGATGCCCACCGATGCGTTGCGTCCGAGCGGCGCCGACGCGAACACGCCCGCGTCGATGAGGTCGACGTCGGCGACGGCGTGAATGCGATCGCGTGCGGGGGCGCGCAACGTGACGTTGATGACGCCGCCGGCCACGCGTCCGTAGCGCGCGGAGAAGTTGCCGGGGAGGAACTCGATGCGTTCGATGAGGTCGGTCGAGATCGTGCTGGCGAACCCGCCGAAGTGGAACGGCAGGACGATCGGGTTGCCTTCGAGCGTGACGAGCGAGTCTTCGGGGGCGCTCGATCGCACGATGAACTGCCCGATGCCGAACTGCGGACGACCGACGCCGGGGAGGTTCTGCAGCGCGAGCAGCGCATCGCCGCGCGCGCCGGGAATGCGACGGATCTCTTCGGCGGTGACTTCGCGGCGGCCGATCTCGCGCGACGGTGCGCGGCCGTACACGGTGATGCCGGCTTCCGTCGGTTCGGTGGACGCGGGCGGTGGCGAAGAAGACGATGACGACGTCGGTGCGGCGCTCGCGGGTGGTGCGCTGCTGCTCGCGGTCTGTTCGGTCGCGGTCGGTCGCGGCGCGTCTTCGTCGGTCGGGCGGCGCACCGGCGGTGTGAATCGATAGCGATAGCGAATGCGCGCGGCGACTGCCGTGTTGTTGCGACGCGCGG
>CBIHQZ010001217.1:0-2614 GCA_966212315.1 uncultured Myxococcales bacterium | reverse complement strand
AAGAGAAACGTCAGGAGCGACGACGAGAGCACGCCGCCGATGACCACCGTCGCGAGCGGTCGCTGCACTTCGGCGCCGGCCGAGGTCGCGATCGCCATCGGGATGAATCCGATCGCCGCGACGAGTGCCGCGGTGGACACCGGTCGCACGGCATCGCGCGTCGCGCGCACCACGCGATCGCTGGGGCTTTCGCCAGGCGGGCGTTCGTTGAGCGACTGCGCGACGAGCACCCCCGAGAGCACCGCGAGACCGCTCACCGCGATCATTCCGACGCCCGCGGGAATCGAGAAGGTCAGCCCGCGCACGCCCAGCGCGATGATGCCGCCGACGAGCGCGAGCGGAACGTTGAGGAACACGATCGCCGCGCGCGCGGGGTTGTGCATCAACATGAGCAGCATGATCGCGATGATCCCGAGCGCGACGGGGACGACCTGCGCGAGGCGTCCTTTCGCACGTTCGAAGTTCGCGAACTGACCACCCCACTCGATGCGCACGCCCTCGGGGAGTCGCACTTCGCGTTCGACCGCCGCGCGCGCATCGGCGACGAACGAAACCAGGTCGCGTCCTCGCACGTTCGTTTCGACCACGACGCGGCGTCGGAAATCTTCGCGCGAGATCTGTACGTCCCCGAGTTCCTCCTGGACGTCGGCGAGTTCGCCCAAGGGCACCAGCGCATTCGCGCGCGTGCCGATCGGAACATCCCGCATCTGTTCGGCCGCGAGACCCGCGGGGAGATCGAGCCGCACATTGAGATCGAACCGCCGCGATCCCTCGTAGATCGACCCCACGTTGCGGCCGATACGCGCGGCTTGCACTGCATCGAGCACGCTCGTCGCATCGACACCGAGTGCTGCGAGTCGCTCGCGACGCACACGCGCGCGCATGGTGGGAAGCCCGGTGGTGATCTCGACCTTCGTATCTGCCGAGCCCTGCACGCGCCGCACGACATCGGACACCTGGCGCGCGATCGTGCGCAACTGGTCCATGTCGGCGCCGAAGATCTTGATCGCGACGTCCGACTTCACCCCGGCGATGAGGTCCGACACGCGCATCTCGATCGGTTGCGAAAAGCTCAATTGCAGGCCGGGAATCACGCTCAATCGCCGGTCGAGATCGGCGACCAGTTCGTCGCGCGAGAGTCCCGGTCGCCAATGCGACGCGTCGTGGAGATATACGAAACAATCGCTCGACTCGGGCCCGGCCGGATCCGTGCCGCCTTCGGGACGTCCTGTTCGACTGACCACCTGCCGTACTTCGGGAACCTCGCGCAGGATCCGTTCGATCTCCGTCTGCACGACGGTCGACTGCGTCAGCGACACCGATGCGGGCCGACGGACGTCGATGGCGATCGAACCTTCGTCGAGTCGCGGGATGAACTCGGCGCCGAGTCGCCCGAGCACCGGGACGCCGATGCCCACGACCACCGCCGTGATGCCGATCGCGATCCACGGATTGTTCACCGCGAAGCGCGCCGGCTTATCGGCGAAGTACTCGAGGTACTTCATCAGCGTCGGTGTCGCGGCCTTGTCCCTGGCGAGAATCCACGGCCCGAACGAGGGCACGACGAGCAGCGTGTAGATCATCGCGCCCGCCAGCGCGAGCACCATGGTCGCCACCATCGGCCGGAACATCTTCCCTTCGATGTCCTCGAGCGTTCCGAGCGGCACGTAGACGAGCAGGATGATCGCGACCGAGAACATCACCCCGCGGATCGCGCCGCCGGCCGCACGGATCATGATCTCGCGGCGTGTCGGTACGTTTCCGTTCGCGTCGGGTGCGCCGTGCGAATGCTGAATCGCATGGAGCATGCGCTCGACGATCACCACCGCGCCGTCGACGACGATGCCGAAGTCGATCGCACCGAGTGACATGAGATTGCCGCTCACGCCGAACACCCGCATGCCGAGCAGTGCAAAGAGCATCGAGAACGGGATCGCGAACGCCACGAGTACACCGGCGCGCCAGCTCCCGAGGCACACCATCAACACCAGCAGCACCAGGAACGCGCCTTCGATGAGGTTCTTCGCGACGGTCTGCAGCGTGCGATCGATGAGTTCCGAGCGGTTGTAATACGGCACCAGGCGCACGCCTTGCGGCATCTCGCGTTCGACTTCGACCACGCGTTCGGCGACGGTTCGCGACACCTCGCGCGAGTTCGCGCCGAAGAGCATCAGCACCACGCCCGCGACTTCTTCGCCCTCGCCGTCACGCGTGATCGCGCCGGTGCGAAGCTTGGGTCCCATCGCGACCTCGCCGAGATGTCGCACCAGCACCGCGGTGCCGTCGGTATCGGTCCGCACCACCACGTTGCCGATGTCCGCCACGCCGCGCAGCTGCGCTTCGCCGCGCAACAGCAACTGCTCACCCGCCCGTTCGATCGTGCCGCCGCCGGCATTGGCGTTGTTCGCCTCGAGCGCGCGATACACGTCGTCGAGCGCCACGCGCCGCGCCGCGAGCGAGGCGGGATTCAACCGCACTTCGTACTGCTGCGAGAGACCGCCGAACGCGAGCACTTCGGTCACGCCCGGCACCGAACGAAGCCTCGGCGCGATGTCCCATTCGAGCATCGTCCGGAGTTCGCCCGGCGAGCGTCCCGGACCGCGCACGAAGAACT
>CBIHQZ010001216.1:0-2617 GCA_966212315.1 uncultured Myxococcales bacterium | reverse complement strand
TGCGTGAATCTCCAGACCGACGCGATGCATTGTGGCAACTGCGCGACGGCGTGCTCGACGACGAACGCCGCGGCTGCCTGCTCCGCGGGCACGTGCTCGGTCGCGTGCGTCCCCGGATTCGGCGATTGCGACAACGACACGTCAACGGGTTGCGAAGTCGATTTGAACACCAGCGAAAGTCATTGCGGCACGTGCAGCATGCGTTGCAACGGCAGCGCTCACTGCAACAGCGGTGTCTGTCAGTAGCGTTTCGCGTCGGGCGTGAGCCCCGCGATGCGCGCGGCGTGCGCGACCTTCTCGTCGAGCCCCGCTTGCGCCTCGATGCGCACGCGCTGCGCTTGCGGTGATCCCGCGCCGTGCATGGACTCCGTGCGGAACGCGACCGCCGTCGCGCCGATCGTCATCGTCTCGATCAGCCGCAACACACGCATGCGATCCTCGGTGGTGCCGCGCGCGCCAGCGAGATAGCGCTGCAGCAACGGCCCGACCTCGGTGTTCTCGAAGTCCTCGTGCGACGGCATCGAGACCATCAAGCCGCCCGCGAGGTCTTCGGCGAGGCGCGCCATCTCGTAGGGAAAGCGGGTGACGTTCTGCTTGCACACGTTGGCGAGCAGCGGATCGACCATGTACGTACCCGCCGGCGTGCGCGTCGAACGCGAAGAAGCCGCGATGCCGCCCGCGTGCATCGTCTCGTTCAAGTGCACCATCTCCACCAGCTTGTCGCGCACGTGCGATGCCTTCTCGGTGCCGTTCAATCGCGCCACCAACGCGGCCGCGCCGATGAGCACGTCGCCGTTGCCCGGCTTGCATCCGCCGTAGCTCTGGCGGTGGTAGCCCGCGAAGTACTCGATCAGCGGCGTGGCCCAGTTCGTCTCGCCGAGCATGAACACGCGGTCCATCGGCACGACCACGTCTTCGAAGAGCACGATCGCTTCCTGCCCGCCGTAGGTCGCGTTGCCCTGGTCGACGTCGCAACCCGCGCGCCGGTCGTCGCTCGGCTGCCTGCCGTACACCAGCGTGATGCCTGGTGCGTCGACCGGGATCGCGAACGCAACGGCGAAGTCCTTGTCGCCTTCGGCGAGTGATCGACCGGGCATCACCACGATCTCGTGCGAGTTCACCACGCCGGTCTGGTGCATCTTCGCGCCGCGCACGACGATGGCGTCCGCGCGACGTTCGACGACGCGCAGATACATATCAGGCTGCTCCGACGGACCCTTGCGACGATCGCCCTTCGGATCGGTCATCGCGCCGCACAAGACGAGGTCCTCGCGCTGTGCGCGCTTCACGTACTCACGAAAGCGCGCGTGGTACGTGCTGCCGATCGAGCGATCCATTTCGAACGTGGTGTTGAAGAGCGCATTGAGCGCGTCCATGCCGACGCAGCGCTGGAAACACGTTCCCGTGAGTCGGCCGAGCGTGCGTTGCAACTCGATCTTGCGAAGGAGGTCTTCGGGGCGTTCGAAGATGTGCGTGAAGCGATTGACCGGCGCATCGATCAGCGACGAATGCGCGACCGCGAGTTCGCGCGTCGCGGGATCGTGGGCGAGTCGATAGGTCTCGGCGATGGTGCGAATCGATGGCGCGACGAGTGGATGATCGACCGGATTCTCGACCCGCTCGCCCCGCAGGAAGAGCCGCACGTTCCGTGATCGCAGGCTGGCCAGATACTCTTCGACGGTCTTCATGCAGCGCCTCGCCACGATCGTAGCGTGCGCGCGCGAAGCGTCCCAGGTCGTCCGCAGCCTCTACGGCTCGAAGCCCTTCTCGAACTCGACGAGATAGGCCTTCTCGCGCTCGCTCAACATCGTCTCGTCGATGAGCGCGCGATCGAGCGGCGAGAACGTCATCGATTGCACGCGCAAGAACGCCGGATCCGCGTCGGGCACGGCCGTGCAGAGGTTTTCGATTCGCACGCCGCCTTTGCCCGCGACGTACACGCCCGGCTCGATCGAGAAGACATGGCCTTCTTCGAACTTGAGAAGCGACACCGACGCCACGCGCGGCGGCGCCTCGTGCACGTTGATGCCGACGCCGTGTCCGGTGCCGTGCGAGAACTCGAACCCCTCGGCCCAGAGCGGCGCACGACAGATCCCGTCGAGCTGCGCACCGTTCGCATTGCGCGGAATCCGCGCGGACATCCCGGCGATCGCGGACTTCAGCGTGAGCGTGAACCAGCGCTTCATGTCGCGCGTCGGGGTGTCGTCCGCGGTGCCGACGAAGAACGTGCGGGTCAGATCGGTCGCATAGCCCTCCGCGTAGTACGCGCCGGTATCGAGCAGCATCATCTCGCCGCGACGAATCACTCGTTCGGGATCGGGTCGATGGTGCGGCATGGCGGCGTTTTCACCGCATGCACTGATCACCTTGAAGCTCAGTCCCACCGCGCCCGACTCCATGAAGAGCTGTTCGACGCGCTTCGCGAAGTCCGGTTCGGTCACCCGCGCACCGGCGACGACTTGATCGATCAGCCATCGCTGCGCCGCGAACACCACGCGATCGGCCTTCTTGAACGCCTCGCGCATCGCCCGCAGTTCGGCGGGCGTCTTACGCGCCTTCATCACCGTGAACGGCGACGTTCGCCCGATCACACTCGCGCCGGCGGACTCGAGCAAGC
>CBIHQZ010001215.1:0-2618 GCA_966212315.1 uncultured Myxococcales bacterium | reverse complement strand
GGCATCTTCCGGTCCTGACAGATCGAGCCCGATCGAGCCCCACGTTCCATTCGACGCACGCCGGAAAACGCGCTGATTCTCGACCGCCGCATACAGAGAACCATCCCCGCCCAGCGCGATGGCGCGAACATTGGACGTCGCGGCAATGCCGGTGGCGTTCTCGCGCGCCCATGTCCACGATGATCCGCTCGGCGTCCCTTTCCACAATCCCGCCCCGCGCGTCGCGACCCACAGCGTGTGATCGTCCGCCATCGCGAGTCGCTCGCCACCCCATCGTGCGTCGCGCGAGTTGCCATCGACCGCGCCCATCCAGATCGACGAAGCCATTGTCGGCGCAATCGCCTGCCGAAACGTCTGCCCGCGATCGCCCGAGAATAGCACCATGCCGGTCCCGCGCCCGACGAGCATTGCCACCGCGTCGGGATCTCCGGTTGCTACTGCGAACGAGGCGACGCCGAAGTAGTTGCCATCGGTTTGCGCGTCGAGGAGCGGGATCCAGTGCTGCCCCGAGGTGTCCCATCGATACGCACCACCAACATCGGTGCGCGCGTAGGTCACGTCCGCGGCCGGATGCGCGAGGATCCCGGTCACGAATCCGCCGCCGCCCATCGGCACGGTGCGCCACTCGAACGTCCCGGTCGGAAGCGACGCATCCGTGGTTGAAGCATCGACCACCCCGCCATCCACCGAGGTTGATCCATCAGGGCCGCCGTCCACCGGGATTGATCCATCTGATCCATCGGGGCCGCCGTCCACCGAGGTTGATCCATCGAGTCCGCCATCGGGCCCCGCAGGGCGATCCGCAGCCACGTCCCCGCCCGCATCCTGCGCTGGCGCCGGCGAACCGCACGCAGCAACCACGGTGAACGAAAACGCCAGCACCCACGAAGCTCCGCCCACGGCACGCAACGACATCCCGCGATTCTCGGCGCTCCTCCTCGCCCCGAGCAAGCGCACGCGAGCCGGATTCGATCCGCGCACACGCTCGCGCAACCGACGCGCTAGTCTGCGCGACGCTCGCGGTCGCACCGACCGCCGAGCCGCGGAGGAAACGATGAAGGTCTCGGTCGTGAAGCGCTACGAGTCGAAGCTCCCGGAGTCCGACTTCCATCCATATCGAACCGGCGCATGGACCCCGAACACGCTCGAAGTCGACGCCACCGATCTCGATGTGATCGAAGGCGAGATCCCGCGCGACCTTGCGGGCGTCTATCTGCGCAACACCGAGAACCCGCTCTTCGAGGCAATCGCCGGCCGCTACCACCCGTTCGACGGCGACGGGATGATTCACGCGATCTCGTTTCGCGACGGCACCGCGTCGTATCGCAATCGCTTCGTGAAGACTGCCGGCCTACTCGCGGAGATCGAAGCGGGACGCGCGCTGTGGGCCGGGATTCTCGAGCCGGTCGACGCATCGGAGCGCGACGGGTGGGGTGCTCGCACTCGCATGAAAGACGCGTCGTCGACGGACATCATCGTGCACCGCGGCGAGGCGATCACGAGCTTCTACCAGTGCGGCGATCCCTACCGCCTCGATCCCCGCACCCTCGACACGCTCGGCACCGCGCGTTGGAGCGACGCTCCCGAATCAACCTCGGTGGTCGGCAAGTTCCCGCGCGGCGCCACGCTTTCGGCGCACCCGAAGGTCGACGAACGCACCGGCGAACTGCTGTTCTTCAACTACTCGAAGGAAGCGCCCTACATGCACTTCGGCGTCGTCGGCGCCGATGGTGTCCTCGCACGCTACGTGCCGGTCCCCCTCCCCGCGCCGCGCCTTCCGCACGACATGGCGTTCACCGAACGCTTCGCGGTGCTCAACGATTTCCCGATGACGTGGGATCCCGCCTACCTCGCGAAGAACATCCATCGCCCGCGCTATCAACCCGAACTCGGTTCGCGCTTCGCGCTCGTTCCGCGCAATGGCGACGGCGAAATTCGCTGGTTCGATGCTTCACCGACCTACGTGCTGCATTGGACGAACGCGTACGAAGAAGGGAACGAGGTCGTCCTCGAGGGCTTCCATCAGGGCTCGCCGGTTCCCGAGAAGAAGCCCGGTGACAACGCGATCAGCGCGTTCATGAAGAGCCTCGACATGTACGAGATGCGCACGCGAATGCATCGCTGGCGCTTCGACCTCACGACCGGCAAGACGCGCGAAGAGTTCCTCGACGACGACGTCTCGGAGTTTCCAATGATCGACGCGCGATTCGCCGGTCGGCGCCATCGTCACGTCATCGCGATGACCGGCGCGCCGGGGATGTTCCTTTTCTCGGGGTTGGTTCGCTACGACCTCGAGCGTGGAACGAAAGAGTCGTACGCGTTCCCCGAAGGCGTGTTCGCGAGCGAGTCACCGATCGCCCCGCGCGTCGGAACTGCCGACGAGGCGGACGGCTACGTCGTCACCTTCACGTCGGACGTTCGCAACGACACGAGCGAATGTCAGATCTTCGACGCGCGGAACATCGCACGCGGCCCGCTCGCGCGCGTTCGCCTACCGCACCGCATCTCGAGCGGCACTCACGCGACGTGGGCCCCCGCGTCGACTCTCCCGGGTTGATTCCACCGGTTGATTCCACCCGGGTTGATTCCACCCGGGGTTGATTCCACCCGGGTTGATT
>CBIHQZ010001214.1:0-2629 GCA_966212315.1 uncultured Myxococcales bacterium | reverse complement strand
GAATCAGCGCGCCACGAATCATGCGCGATCGCCCGGTGCTCGCATCTCGCACGCGCAGATCAGATCTCCGGGCTGACCACGTCTTCGACGTCGGCGGCCGCATCGACTTCGGCGTCTACGCCGGTGTCGACTTCGGCATCGGTCACGTCGGGGCTCGACGAATCCGTCGCCGCGTCGGTCGGCGCGGGAACGTCTTCGACAGGAACGCCCGAGTCGGTGTTCTGGTCGGGGCAGAAGCCCATCGGAGGCGCCATGCACGACCCGAAGAAGCAGCAGGTCGCTCCGCCGCCGCACGTCGCGCACTGCGCGCTGGTCGTGCAGGCCGTCGAACACGTGCCACCGTCCGTCGAACCCGGGCACGCGGGCATCCCGACGACGGTGCAGACGTTGAAGCTGCAGCACATGCTCGTACCGGCCGCGGGCGGCGCACAGGTCGACTGACACTCGAGATCGGTGTTGCAGCTCGGCGCGCACATCCGATTGCTGGTGTCGTTGCCGGTGTCGACTCGAACCATGTCGGTCGGCACGTCGCGGCGGGCGTCCATCGCGATGTCCGTGCGGATGTCCGACATCGCGTCCCCGCGTGCGTCGGCGCGTGCGTCCATGGCGTCGGTCGCCTGGACGTCCATCCAACCGGAGTTCCGATCAGGACCGCAGCCCACGAGCGCGCTGAGTCCAAGCGAAACCAAAAGCATCGTTCGATTGAGCATGTCGACCTCGGCGCGCCGATCGCGAGTGCCCCGCCTTCTCGGCACGGCCACCCTCACGCCCGGCGCTGAGTGTCGTTTCTATCATGGAATCCTCGGCCGGTAAGCCCCTCCCAACGGCGGGATCCATGCGCTATGCAACGGCACCCCGAGGAGTCCACCCACCATGATCGACGAGCCGCTTCGCGAGTGCCTTACCTTCGATGACGTTCTGCTCGTGCCTGCATACAGCACGATCCTTCCGCGCGACGTCGACACACGCACGCGCCTCGCGCGCGGAATCGAGCTTCGGATCCCGCTGATTTCCGCAGCAATGGATTCGGTGACCGAAGCGCGAACGGCCATCACGATGGCGCGCGAAGGTGGCCTCGGCATCCTGCACAAGAACCTGCTGCCCGAGGAGCAAGCCCTCGAGGTCGAAAAGGTGAAGCGCGCCGAGTCGGGCATCGTCGTGGATCCGCTCACCGTCGAGCCGGACACGATGCTGCAGACGGCTGTCGAGATCATGCGTCGCGAGAACATCTCGGGGCTGCCGGTCACGCAGGGCGACAAGCCGGTGGGCATTCTCACGTCGCGTGACATCCGGTTCGAGACGAACCTGGCGCAGCCGGTGAAGAACCTGATGACGCCGAAGGAGAAGCTCGTCACGGCGCATCCGTCGATCAAGCCGGACGAGGCGCGCGCGCTGCTTCACAAGCACCGCATCGAGAAACTTCTCGTCGTCGATCCGCAGAGCGGACGGCTCGTCGGACTCATCACGATCAAGGATTTGCTCCAGGCCGAGAGGTATCCGAGCTCGGTGAAGGACTCGAAGGGTCGACTGCGTTGCGGCGCGGCGATCGGACCCGGACCCGATCGTGAGCAGCGAACGCAGCTGCTCGTCGAAGCTGGTGTCGACGTCATCGTCATCGACACCGCGCACGGGCACAGCAAGGGCGTGATCGATGCGCTGCGGGATACGCGCAAGCGGTACCCCGATCTCGCGCTCATCGCCGGGAACATCGCGACTGCCGAAGCGGCCGAGGCACTGATCGAAGCTGGCGCCGACGGCATCAAGGTCGGTATCGGCCCGGGGAGCATCTGCACGACGCGCGTCGTCGCGGGCGTGGGCGTTCCGCAGATCACGGCGATCTCGGACTGCGCGAAGGTCGCGCGGCGCTACGGCGTGCCGGTCATCGCGGATGGCGGCGTGAAGTACTCGGGCGATGTCTCGAAGGCGATCGCGGCAGGGGCCGACGTGGTGATGATCGGCTCGCTCTTCGCGGGGACCGACGAGTCACCGGGCGATCTGATTCTGCTGCAGGGCAGGACGTACAAGACGTATCGCGGGATGGGTTCGCTCGGTGCGATGCGGCGCGGCTCGAAGGACCGCTATGGGCAGGCCGGCGCTGCCGACGAGAAGCTGGTGCCCGAAGGGATCGAGGGGCGCGTGCCCTATCGCGGGTCGCTCAGCACGAATCTGTATCAACTCGTCGGTGGGCTGCGCTCATCGATGGGCTACTGCGGGTGCCAGTCGATCGGCGAGATGCAGACGAAGGCCCGCTTCATCAAGAGCACGCCGATGGGGCTGCGCGAGAGTCACGTGCACGACGTGATCGTGACCGAAGAGGCGCCGAACTACCGGCGCAGCGAGTAGCGTTCGTTACCGCGCGTGCACGGCTGTGTGCGTGCGCCCGGCCGCAGTTCGCAGCAGCTCGAACAATTCCTCCGCACGACCTGCCCATCCGTAGCGTTCGACGACGCGATGCCGCGCGGACTTCGCGAGCATCTCGCGTCGTGCGCCGTCGCGCAGGAGGGAAGCGAGCGCCTCGGCGAACCCGCGACCGGTCGGATCGATCGCGGCGACTTCGATGTCGCGACCGTGCACCGCATCGATTCCGTCGGCAGCTGCCGGTGAAGCGACCACCGGGACACCCATCGCC
>CBIHQZ010001213.1:0-2635 GCA_966212315.1 uncultured Myxococcales bacterium | reverse complement strand
CTGGACGACGCCTGCGTGCACGGTGCCGTAGTGGCGTCGTTCGGGGAGGGGCCGCAGCGAGCGCAGCGGTGTAGTTGCTTCGGGGGAGGGGTTCGCGCCGAGGGGTTCGCGCCGCCTCAGTTGTAGACGTCGACGCCGAGCGCATCGAGTTCGAGCTGCGCAACCTGCCCGGTCGCGGCGTGCGCGGCTTGATCGCACTCGGTCGCGGGATGCGCGGCGACCAGCGTGGCTTCGACGGTCGCGCGATGTCCGTTCACGTCGCGCGGCAAGAAGAACGAGTGCCCGTGCATGCGAACGTGCGCTTGCGTGTGCTCGTCGCGAATCTCCATCCAGCAACCCATGTGCTGGCACACCGCGACGACCTGTCCTTCGACCCGCATCTGCTGTCCGTTGAACTGCTGCGGCGCGTTCAAGATCTGCGCGAGTCGCACGTTCTGGACGTTGTTCTCCATCGCGGCGCCGAAGTGCCGCGAATTGCCGCCCGACGGGGCCGCTTGCGCGGGCGCTGCCGGAGCCGCGACTGCGACTGCACTCGGTGCGACTGCGACGTGCGGCGGTTCGGCCGGCTGCGGCGTCGGCGTTCCCGACGGCGCGGGCTGCACGGGCGCGGCGGCGACGTGCACCCCCGGCTCCGGAACGAGCTGCGCGTGGGACACGGCGGGTGCAGGGCGCGAACAGGCGAACGATGCGGCGGCGGCGAAGGCGAGCACGAACGAGCGAGTCATGCGCGTGCGATAGCACGGAAGACCGGCAGCCGCACCCCGGGTACGCGGCTCGACCGTATCGCGCGATCGCCCTCGCCGATGACACCCACTCAATCGCTCCGCACGAAGAGTTCCGCCGGAAGCAATGCCGCGAACGCACCCGCTGCGGATTCCACGCGCGCAAGGTCGACGCCGTCGAACGTAATCCGCACCGCGTAGTCGCTGTCGCGAAAGCGCGGGTAGCTGCCGATGGCCACGTCGGGACAGCGCGCGACGACCTCGTCGATCCAGTGCTTGATCGTGCCTTCATCGCCATGCGTGTAGACGCTGCGGAGCACGAAGCCTTCGCCGTCGCGCCCGATCAACTGGCGCACGGTCACGAGCTTCATCCGGTAGATCTCGGGCACGCCGGGAAGGATGAAGATGTTGCCGAGCACGAACGTCGGCCAGGTGCCTGTCTCCGGCGTCGTCTCGAGACGCGTCCCTTCGACGAGATCCGCCATGCGCAGATGGCCTTCGGTGCATCGCTCGCCGTAGAACCCGCGCAGCATCTGTTCGACCGCGGGGAAGCGAACCACGCGGCGCCCGAGCGCGCGGCCGATCGCTTCGATCGTGACGTCGTCGTGGGTGGGTCCGACGCCGCCCGAGGTGAAGAGGTAGTCGTGCGTGTTGCGCAGCGTATTCACTTCGCCCGCGATGAGATCGATCTCATCGGCGACGACGACCACGCGGCGCAACTCGATGCCGAGCGCGCGCAGGGTCTCGGCGAGTGCGACGGTGTTCGCGTCCTGGATCTTGCCGCTGAGAATCTCGTTGCCGATGACGAGGTGCGCCGCGGTCCGCCGAGCCATGGGGCGAACCGTATCGCGGCATCGCGCGCGATGCACCTGCGTTGACCGCCCGGGAACATCTGCTGCGCTGCGTCGCCATCGCACGCGATCGGCTCGAAGCGATGGCACACTCGCGACCATGATCAGCACCGTGCTCGAGGCGCGTGAACGAGACATCGACCACTTCCTCGTGCGGCGTGTCCTCCCCTCGCCGCGTCGTCGTCACGTCGGGCCGTTCGTGTTCTTCGATCACATCGGACCCGCGGTCACCACGCCCGGACAGGGGCTCGACGTGCGACCGCATCCGCACATCAATCTCGCGACCGTCACGTATCTCTTCGAAGGCGAGATCGTGCATCGCGACTCGCTCGGATCCGAGCAGACGATTCGCCCCGGCGCCGTCAACTGGATGACCGCCGGTCGCGGTATCGCGCACTCGGAACGCAGCGGGAGCGAAGCGCGCAAACACGAACAGCACCTGCACGGATTCCAGGTGTGGGTCGGCCTCCCGACGTCGCACGAAGAAGACGAACCACGCTTCGAGCACTACCCCGCCGAAGGCATCCCGCAGATCGATCATCCCGACGGCACGCGCGTCCGCATCGTCGCGGGCGAAGCGTTCGGGAAGCGCTCGCCGGTGAAAGTCACCTCGCCGCTCTTCTATGTCGTCGCAGAACTCGCCGCCGGCGCGACGCTCGCGGTCCCCGATGCGCCCGAACGCGCGGTGTACATCGCCGAAGGGGAACTCGAGGTCGACGGCCGGGCATGCACTGCGGGCGAGATGGTGGTGTTCGAAGCCACGGTGCCCGCATCGGTGCGCGCGGTGAACAACGCGCGCATCGCACTCATCGGCGGCGAGCCGCTCGATGGCGAACGACACCTGTGGTGGAACTTCGTGTCGAGTTCGGAAGCGCGCATCGAGCAAGCGAAACGCGATTGGAAAGAAGGTCACTTCGGGAGGATCCCCGGCGACGACGTGGAGTTCATTCCGCTGCCCGAGAAGTGACCTCACCCCCGCTGCCGCCTCACCAATCGGTCACGAATGTGCGCGCGGCGCTCGCCCCAGGGATTCCCGGCGGGTGAACCCGCGGCAACGACTCC
>CBIHQZ010001212.1:0-2636 GCA_966212315.1 uncultured Myxococcales bacterium | reverse complement strand
GTTCTGGATCGAGCACCGAGAGCACGTGGCGAAGCTTTGAGACATCGACACCCTCGGGAGGCGCCGCGTGCAGCGACATCACGAACCCCGCGAGCCGACGCGGTCCGAATGGCACCGCCACGCGGATCCCGGGAACGATCTGCGAGGCGAGTTCGGCGGAGACCGCATACGTGAACGCGCCACGCACCGGCAGCGGCACCGCGACCTCGGCGTACATCGCGGCTTCGACCACCGGCGGCACCGGCGCCGACGCTGCGAAGAGTTCGGTCTGCTGCTTTCCCGACATCGATCGCTACCGTACGACGTCGCGCGCCGATGCGCAGATGCGGGGTGACGGACTATGTCGCGAAGAATGCCCGGCGGGTGAGGCGGGTGAACCGACAACACCTCCGAGGAAGCCCGGCGGGTGAACCCGCGGCAACGCCTCCGAAGCTTCGCCTGCGCGAAGCTCTCGGTAACTGCGATGTTCGCTCCGCCGCCGAGAAACTGGTCGTTCACTGCGTCATCGCGAGCCTCACGAAGGTGAGGCTTCGGAAGCGTTGCCGCGGCTTTATTTAGGCGCCGCGCTCTCGCGGTCGCCGCGAGGTTCGTTCGGACACAGCGATGTTCAGCGCTTCAGTGCGAGCCTCACGAAGGTGAGGCTTCGGAAGCGTTGCCGTGGCTTCAGCCGCCGGGCTCTACGCAACCTCCACGCGTCGAGCGCGATGAGCGAAGCATGCGTTCACCATTCATCAAGATTTATTTTCATCTCGTCTGGTCGACCTGGGATCGGGGGCCCTTGATCACACCGGCAATCGCGCCGCGTCTCCATGCGGCTCTCGTTTGCGCGTCCACCGATCGCGGCGCGTCCGTGATCGCCATCGGCGGCATCGTCGATCACGTTCACATGCTGGTCCGGCTTCCGCCGAGCGTCGTGCTTTCGACATTCATCGGCGAGATCAAGGGATCGACGTCGCACCTGATGAACGCCGAGATCGCGCCCGATCTCCGCTTTCGCTGGCAGGGCGCGTACGGCGCATTCAGTGTCTGTCCGGGCGACATCGATCGCGCCCGGAACTACGTGCTCCGACAGCGCGAACATCACGACGACGGAACCCAGTGGGAAGAGTGGGAGCGGAGTCACGAGTAGGTCGCTTTCCGAGTCCGAATGATTCTCGGCAAACCCGCGGCGACGTCTCCGCAACCTCCAAGGTTTCCCGTCAACCCGGCGAACCCGCGGCAACGCGTCCGAATCTTCCCCTTCGCGAAGCTCTCGGTGACCGCGAGCTTCGTTCGGACACAGCGAGTTCAGCGCTTCATCGCGAGCCTCACGAAGGTGAGGCTTCGGAGGCGTTGCCGCGGCTTCAGCCGCTTCAGCCGCCGGGTTCTACCCTCGTGACCGCGCGTTCGTTCGGACCCGATCCACCTTCGTGACCGCGCGTTCGTTCGGACCCGTTCCACCCTCGTGACCGCGAGCTTCGTTCGGACACAGCGACGTTCAGCGCTTCATCGCGAGCCTCACGAAGGTGAGGCTTCGGAGGCGTTGCCGTGGCTTCAGCCGCCGGGTTCTTTCCGCCGGGACACACCCCTACTCCCCATACCGATCGGGCTCCCCGCCATCCGCGAGAAACCCCACCACCGCGGCGACCGCTTCGAAGAGCGCTTCGGGAATCGCGTCGCCGATTTCCAACTCGTGCAGCGACCGCGCGAGCGGCGCATCACGCAGCACCGCGATGCCGTGTCGATGCGCTTCCGCGATGATCCGCCGCGCCATCTCGCCCTCGCCCTTCGCGAGGAGCGCCGGCGACTCCATCGTCTCTTCGTCCCACTCGAGCGCGACCGCATAGTGCGTCGGGTTCGTCACCACGAAGCTCGCTTGCTTGACGCGATCGAGCGATGCCTCGGCGAGGATCTCCTTGTGCAGCTTCTCGCGCGCGTGCTTCGCGTGCGGGTCGCCCTCGCTCTCTTTGTGCTCTCGCTTCACGTCGTCCTTCGACATCCGCATGTCCTGCGCGTGCTGCCAGCGACGGTACACGACGTCGAGGCCGGCGAGGATCGCGAGCGCGATGACCATCCGGGTCGCGAGGGTTCGCAGGATCTCACCCAGCAGATGCGCACCGACGGGAACCGGCACGCGCGTACCCGCGAACATCGACGGCAGCAGCCCGCGCGCAGTGCTGTATCCGAGCCACAGGAGGATCGCGCCCTTGAGAAGTCCGATGAGCGGTTCGACGTACGTGCGTGGCTTCGCGTAACGCTGCAGCGCTTTGAACACATCGAGCCGTTCGAGCTTCGGCAGCGCGGCGCCCGGCGCGATGAGAAACCCGCTCATGAGTGCGCCGACGAGCGTGGCGGCACCGACGGCCGCGAAGAGTGCCGGTGCACTGGCGCGAAAGATCGCGTCGGCGGCAAGCGCGAGCGCACGCAGGCCCAGCTGATTCAGGCGGCAGTGAAGGTCCTGGCCGCGCGGGGCCTCGCGGCCGCGACGGTCCAGGAGGTGTCGCAGGTGGCGGGCGTCACCACCGGCACGGTGTACAACCACTTCGCCTCGAAGGAGGCCCTGGTGGAGCGGGTTGCCATCACATTGGCGGATGGACTGTGCCGCGCCATCGACGAGAGCTATACGCAGGTCACGGATGCGGCCGAGCGGATGGCGA
>CBIHQZ010001211.1:0-2637 GCA_966212315.1 uncultured Myxococcales bacterium | reverse complement strand
AGCCCGATGCCGCGACCTTCCTGGCGGAGATAGAGCACCACGCCGCGCCCTTCGCGACCGATGGTTTCGAGCGCGCGATCGAGCTGCTCGGCGCAGTCGCACTTCAACGACCCGAGCACTTCGCTGGTGAGACACTCCGAGTGCATTCGCACCGGCACGTCGTCGCCGCGCACATCGCCATGAATCACCGCCACGTGCTCCTTCGCGGGATCGCCCGCGTGACGGAAGACCGCCATGCGAAACGTTCCGAATCGCGTCGGCACGGGCGCCTCGGCATCGATGGTGAGATCTCCTACGGTGACGCTTTGAATCTGCGTCGGCAGCTTGGCGCCCAACGATTTGACTCCGGGGTTCGAACGCGAAGGTCGATGCGCAACGGCACCACCGCGTTGCGTTTGTCGAGGCAACGCGCGGTGGGTCTCTAGGGCGGATCGGCCGAGGCACAAGCGGTGTCGGTCAATTTCGGGGCGGACGATGCGAACAAACGGTTGTGTCGGATTCGACGTCGCACGCACACTCGCGCGCATGACAACCGAACTGAAGATCGAAGAACTGGCCCCCGGCACGGGTACCGAAGCAACGGCAGGCAAGCAGGTTTCCGTTCACTACACGGGCTGGCTGACCGATGGCACGAAGTTCGACTCGAGCGTCGATCGCGGCAAACCGTTCAGCTTCCGACTCGGCGCTGGCGAAGTGATCAAGGGCTGGGACATGGGCGTGCAGGGCATGAAGGTCGGTCAGAAGCGAAAGCTCACGATCCCCGGCAGCCTCGCCTATGGCGACCGTGGGTTCCCGGGTGCGATTCCGCCGAACGCAACACTCGTGTTCGAAGTCGAACTGCTCGGTGTGAAGTAGCTCTCCCTCCGCCGCTTCTTCGCTGTCGAATCGGCGTGCATCGCGTAGTCTCGCCCCCATGCCTCGCATCGAAGAACGCTCCGACGATTTCAAGCGCTACATCCTCCACGACGAGGGGAAAACACCGAGTCGCGTCGAGATCCTTCCGGAGCGCGGCGCGCTCGTCACCTCGTTCGTCGTGGGAAAGCGCGAACTGCTCTATCTCGATCCGGCGACACTCGCAGACCGCAGCAAGAATGTTCGCGGCGGCATCCCGGTGCTCTTTCCGATGGCGGGCAAGCTCGCGGACGAGAAGTACACCGTCGACGGTCGCAGCTACACGATGAAGCAGCATGGCTTCGCGCGGAACAGTGCGTGGACCGTGCGCGATCGCAAGACCGACACCGACGCGCGCCTCACGCTCTCGCTCGCCAGCAACGACGCAACCCGCGCGATGTTCCCGTGGGACTTCGAGGTGCGGCTCACCTACGTGCTATCGGGCAACACGCTCCGCATCGAGCAGCGATACGAGAATCGCTCGTCGACACCGATGCCGCTGCACGCCGGGTTTCATCCGTACTTCGCGGTGCCCGACAATCAGAAGGCTGCGACGTCGATCACGACGGATGCCAACCGTGCGTACGACAACGCCCGCGGCGTGACGAAGACGTTCACCGGCTTCGATCTCACCAAGAGCGAGGTCGACATGTTCCTGCTCGATCACACCCTGCGTGAAACAGTGCTCGAACGCGCGGATGGCAACAACGTCGAGATCGACATGGACCCGTCGTTCACGACGCTCGTGGTGTGGACCGTCGCCGGCAAGGACTACGTCTGTGTCGAACCGTGGACCGCGCGGGGAAACGCGCTGAACACGCGCGAGCACCTGATCGAGATCGCGCCCGGCGCCGCGCACGAAGCGGTCATCGCGATCAAGGCGCTGTAGGGGAGCGGACCTCACCCCAGCTGCCGCTCGCCCCTCTCCCTCCGATGCCACCGCGTTGCGCGCGAACGCAGGCATCGTCGAGAGAGGGGCTGGAACGATGATGCGTGGGGCGTGATCAGCATGCGTTGGTGTGTGCGGCGGCTGGAAGCGTGAGCAGGCGCAGAGCGGGGTGCGTCACGTCGCGCGTGAGCAGGCGCAGAGCGGGGTGCGTCAGGTCGCGCGTGAGCAGGCGCAGAGCGGGTGCATCAGGCCGCGCATGGGCAGGCACTCCCATCGGCCCCGGCAGAACCGCATACGCATGACACCCGCACCCTGCGCTCGCCACGCAACCGACGGGTCGTAGCACCTGCCCCTCAGCGCCCGAACCGCGCCACCATCATTCCAGCCCCTCTCTCGACGATGCCTGCGTTCGCGCGCAACGCGGTGGCATCGGAGGGAGAGGGGCACGCGGCAGCGGGGGTGAGGTCACGCCCGGAGGTCACCCCTCCGCCCGCACGACCGACTCCGTCACGGGTCGATCGAGCGCGACTCGGGCCGCGTTGCGCGCGCGCTCGAACGCGATGGCGCCGTTCGGGAGTCGGAACGGGCCGACGCGCGGGAGTCCTTCGATGACGAGCGTGGTCATCGATGCGCGCGACGGGATCTGCATCGACACGCCGCCGCGCCGGCGCCACGGCGAACGCGACGCGAGGTGATGGAAGAACACGCGCTCGCCGGCGGGAACACCGTGGAGCCCCGGTCGGTCGAGGATGCCGCCGTCGAGCACCGGACGACCTTCGATCCAGCGCGGATGGAACAAGAACGGCACGGTGCACGAGGCCTGCATCGCGTCGCCGAGCGGACCGCGATCGATGGTG
>CBIHQZ010001210.1:0-2637 GCA_966212315.1 uncultured Myxococcales bacterium | reverse complement strand
TTCGGAGGCGTTGCCGTGGCTTCAGCCGCCGGGCCCAACGCAGCGCGAGGACACAGTCGTGACCAATGCTCAGTTCGCAGCGCGATAGCGATTGACCATGCGCGCCTCGAAGCGCTCGCGGTCGATGCGCGTCGCTTCACGCACCACGCCGCCGGCGAGCAGCTTGCGCGCGCGGGCCGGCACTTCGCGCGCGAGTGCGTCGAGTCCGCCGCCGTGCGTGCGGTGGATTCCCGCCATCGCGCGGAGATACCCCTGCTGCGACGGGTCGTGCTCGTGTCCGTCGAGGAGCGCCGACAACACCGCGCCGCGCGCCTCGGAATCGAGCCGTCGATCGCGGCCGATCGTCTCGCCCCAGGTGTCGAAGAACGGGCCGATCGGAAGAAGGAGTTCGCGCGCGATGCGAAGCGGCCGTGCCTTGCGGAGCGGGAGGAATCGATGGTTCTCCAGCGCCATGACCGCTTTGTTCACGGCGCCGGCTCGTACGAAAGTTCCGCCGTATCGCTCGTCGCGTTCGTGTCCGAGACGGACGAAACGATCGCGCAGTGCCTGGGCCGCGGGTGACTTGCTGGGCCAGTCGTCGACGACGCGCGAGAGGTCGCCGAGGTTGTGCGCGATGACCGTCGCGATGCGAAGCGCGTCGAGTTCGGCGCCGTGTTTGTCGGCCACTGCAGCGAACGCTTCGGCCTCGCGATCGAGTTCCGCGTCGATGCGCGCCACCAGTGAGTCCCGCAGTTCCGACGCGCCGATCTGCAATGCGCGCCCCAGTGCGCCAGCTCGCACCGCCAGCCATTCGCCGTCGTGTCCGCTCAACCCGCCGCGCGCCGTTTCGACGACGCGCGCAGAGACCGCACGCGGATCCCAGCGATCGGTCTCGTCGACGATGGCAACCGCACTCGCGAGCGTGTCGACGTCGCGAATCTCCTGCCATGCGTGAAACCGAATACGGGTGTCGACGTCGGTCGGAACGAAGGTCCCGACGGTTGCGTGATGGGCGGCGAGCAACAGCCGGAGGTAGTCGGTGCGGTGAGACGGCTCGTTCCACGTCGATTCGAGATCGCTCGCATGACGAAGCGCGCGCTGCCAGCTGGGCTGGTCCGCGAGATCCGCGCCGATCGCCCATGCCGCGGTGTTGTCGACCTGCGCGCGCAGCGTCGCGGGTGCAATGCCAGGGTTGTTCATCGGGTCAGCTCGCGCGTTGGAAGTCGTACACGCTGCCGATGTCGAGGATGCGCGTGAGTTCGTCGAGGGCGGTCATGTTCGTGCGCCATAGATTCGGGTCGGCGAGATCGCGCGGGTGCAATCGGTCGGGGTAATGCCGCTCGACCCACGCGCGCAGTGTCGCGTGGAGGGCGTTGTTGAAAAAGACGTTGGCGCGAATGGTCGAACGTTCGGCTTCGTCGAGCACGATTCGCTGACGCAGGCATGCCGGTCCGCCGCCGTTGTGCATCGACTGGCGGAGATCGAGGTAGTGCACGGCCCGCACCGGATTGTCGGCGGCGAGCACGCGATCGAGAAATCCTCGCGCGGCGTGATTCTCGCGACTGTCCTCGGGGGCGATGATCGCCATCGAGCCGTCGCCGAGCGTGACGACCTGACTGTTGAACGGATACGCCGCGACGGCGTCACGCACGGGCAGGTCGCGCTCGCGGGCGATCTCGATGCTCAGGTCATCGCCCACGCGTGCGCGCAACGTCGCCAGCAACTCCTCGAGGTTCACGAATGCGAGTTCGTGCACCATGAAGAACGACTCGTTGCCGACCGCGAGCACGTCGGTGTGGAACGCGCCCGCGTCGATTCCGTCGGGATGCTGCTGCCAGAGGATCGAGCGCGCCGGCGCGAGTCGATGCATGCGCTCGAGTGACGCGCTCGCCTCGCGGGTCTGCCGCGCAGGGAAACGCGATGGACCGCGCGCCTCGCCGTACACTGATCGACCCCACGCGAACAGATGCACGGCATCGCCGCGCGACCCGACGAGGCGCGTGTGATTCGCGGCGCCTTCGTCGCTGAACTGCCCACCGCCCGGAAGCGGCGCGTGCACTGCGAAACGTTTGCGATCGGCGAAGATCGCGTCGAGCACCGCGTGCGTCGTCGAGGCCTCGATCGCGCGGTGGAACATGCATTGTAGATTGGCCGGCGTGATGTGCACGCGGCCGTCGTCGGTGTCGCTCGAGGGCGCGACCGTCGCGGCATTCGCCGTCCACATCGATGCCGCGCTCGAACAGAGTCGCAGCATCAAGGCATCGTCGACCGACGCGGCTGCGAGTACTTCTTCGTCGCGACCGTGAAACCCGAGCGCGCGAAGCGTCGAGACACTCGGACGCGGCTGGGGCGGGAGCACGCCCTGCCCGACGCCGAGTTCGCAGACGAACTTCATCTTCGAAAGCCCCTGCAGCGCAGCCTGACGCGGGTTGCTCACCTGCCCTTCGTGGCGCGTGCTCGCGACGTTGCCCGGCGAGAGTCCGCCGTAGTTGTGCGTGAGACCGACCAGGCCGTCGAAGTTGTATTCGCGTGCAGACACGGGGCGAGTCTACGGTGCAGCGGGCGCGTTGTGACACCCGCGCGCGTCACCCCGCGTTCACATCGAGTGCCGCGACGCGCCGATGCAGAACGGGATGCACGTGTGGCCCAGGCACTACT
>CBIHQZ010001209.1:0-2639 GCA_966212315.1 uncultured Myxococcales bacterium | reverse complement strand
CGCCGCGAATCCGACACAGAACACCGAGCCGACCAACACGAATCCCGAGCCCCCGGTGGGAACGGTCGAGCCGCCGAACACGCAACCAACGACGACCGGCACCGGCACGCCTGCATCGACGGGCACGATTCTCACGGCCGCATCGCTGTTCAACACCAACGACACCATCAACGCGGCCGCAGCAAACGCGGGCGGTGTGGATCTCGGTCGACCGGGAAGCGGCTATCACGCGTCGCGCGATCTGTTCGGACGGCCGCGCACGGGATCGCGCATCGATCGCATTCGCGATGCCGCCGCGGGACCGACGCTGGCGGCGCTCGCCGAGACGAATCACATGCAGGCCGCGGGAACGTCGGAGCATGACGCGCGCGTTTCGCGACGTGCAGCGGAAGAGTTCAATCCGGTGCGCACCATCGGCGGTCTCGCGGATGCGATGCGACGTGCGCCGTTCGTGGGGCTCACCGCGGTGCAGCACACCGCGACGCCGGGCGAGGCCGCGATGGGCAGCGCGCTCGACGCAGCGCACGGCAGTTCCTTCACGATGGGCGCGGTTGCGAACACGCCGCCACCGCCGACGCGCACATTGCGTGCGGACGTCGAAGTCGATCAGGACGGCACCGGTGCGATTCGCGCCACGCGCGTGGCGCGCAGCTCGGGACTCGCATCGTTCGATCGCGCGGCACTCACTGCCATTCGCGCGGCACTCCCCGATGCACCGCCCCTCAACGACAACGGACGCCGTTCGCGCTGGGCGTTCGAGGTGAGCGAGGCCGCGGGTGCGATCGGAACGATTCTCGGCGGCGGCAACGACGGATGGCGCCCGGTCGGTGATTCCGCGGACGGCATGACGCTGCGATTCAGAGTGCGACGCGTCGCATCGCGCCCGCTGCAGGGTTCGTGACGGGTCGCGCGCTGCGGCGACACCTGGCCCCACGGATGCGCGCGCGCGTCGCTCGCTGAACCCTCTCCTGTCGCTTCGCGACTGTCCTCTCCCATGCGGCATGGGCGAGGACGGGATCGACGGCGACCCTGTGCCGAGACTGATGGCGTTTCGCTGTTTGCGGGAGCAGCGAACGATGCAGCGTTGCGAGGCACGGCATCAGGGCGCCTTCACGAGCACGTGACGGGTCGGATCAGCGTCCGCGCATGGCTTCGCGTCGCATCGATCCGAGCCTCGCCGCGAATGCGCGCGACGCGAGGGCGCCAGCCGACGGGTCGCTTGCGGTGCATTTCGACGTCACGCTCGGCGATCGTCCGTCCAGCCGCCCGGATGAAGCGCCCACGACGCTTCGGCATTCGCTGCTCCCGCGAACAGCGAAACGCATTCAGTCTCGGTACAGGGCCGGCATCGATCCCGCCCTCGCCCATGCCGCATGGGAGAGGGCAGTCGCGCCAGCGACGGGAGAGGGTTCAGCGCGCGACGCGCGCGCATTCGTGGCTACGGGGCGAGCTGTCGAGGCCACTCGACTGAGTGGGGGTTCGCGCGCAGACCGCACTGCGCACACGTAATGTGTTCGCGAATGATCCGGGCTACCGTCGCCCCGGTCGTCGATGATCTCCGTTCGGAATCTGCGCAAGCACTACGAGGTCCACAGCCGCCCGCCCGGCGTGTTCGCCGCGATGCGCTCGGTGTTCCGGCGCGAGTACAAGACGGTGCGCGCGGTCGACGACATCTCGTTCGAGATCGCGCCCGCTGAACGCGTGGGCTTTCTCGGCCCGAACGGCGCGGGCAAGACCACCACGCTCAAGATGCTCTCGGGGCTGCTCCATCCGACGAGTGGCGAGGTGCGCGTCGCAGGGTTCGAACCACGTCGTCGCGACGCGGACTTCCTTCGCTCGATCATGCTGGTCACCGGGCAGAAGCAGCAGCTGCTCTGGGATCTGCCGCCGTCGGAAACGTTCGAACTCAATCGCGCGATCTACGGCGTACCCACCGCGCAGTACCGCGAGACGCTCGACGAACTCACGCGGCTGCTCGAAATCGGCTCGCTCGTCGGCAAGCCCACGCGGCAGCTCTCGCTCGGCGAACGGATGAAGTGCGAACTCGCCGCGGCGCTGTTGCACCGCCCGAAAGTGCTGTTTCTCGACGAGCCGACCATCGGTCTCGACGTCACGATGCAGGGCGTCGTTCGCAACTTCATCCGCTCGTACAACGAACGCTTCGGCGCCACCGTGATTCTCACGTCGCACGACATGGACGACGTCGCCGCGCTCTGTCCGCGCATCATCGTCATCGATCAGGGCCAGCTCAGCTGGGACGGTCCGCTCAACGATCTCGCGCGCAAGACGCGTCCCGACAAGCGGGTCACGCTGCGGTTCTCGAAACCGGTCGACGCTGTGGATCTCGCCGCGATCGGCGGGCGAACCATCGAGCACGAATCGCTGCGGGTCGTGCTGCAGGTCGACGCGCACGAACTCAATCCCACCGTCTCCGCGGCACTCGCGAATCTTCCGGTCATCGACCTCGCCGTCGAAGATCCACCGCTCGAGGAAGTGCTCGCCGATCTCTTCGCCGCCTCGCGCGCGCGTCGGGAACAACCGGCATGAGCACGATGCGCGAACTCGACCGGGTGGCCCGCGCGCTGCCCGGGATGTACCGCGTCGGACTCGCCGCCGCGCTCGCGTATCGCAGCGAGTTC
>CBIHQZ010001208.1:0-2643 GCA_966212315.1 uncultured Myxococcales bacterium | reverse complement strand
GCGTTACGCCGGTCACGAGATGCGACGGAGTACCGGCGCGCCATCGAAGAGGCGCTCGACTCGACGCGCCAGCTGAAACTCCTCGCCGAGGACTTGCTGGTTCTCGCCGCGGCGGGGGCATCCGAAGAGAGGCCGCGCGAGGTCGTCGCTTTGAAAGATGTCGTTGCATCGGCGATCGACTCGGTGCGCGATGAATCCGTGGCGCGCGACGTGCGGATCGAGACACAGCTCGGTACCGAGAGCGTCGACGGTCGCCAGCGCGATCTCGAGCGGATGATGCGCAACCTGCTCGAGAACGCGATCCGACATGCGTCGTCCGGCGGCGTGGTGCGGGTCACGTCACGCCAAGACGATCGCGGATGCGAGATCGCGGTGGAGGACGACGGGCCGGGCGTTTCCGAGGCAGACCGGCAGCGGATCTTCGAGCCGTTCTACCGCGGACCGACGGAGCGGGCTTCGGATGTGAGCGGTGCGGGCCTCGGTCTCGCGATCGCGCGCGAGATCGCGCGACGCAACGGAGGCGACGTGGTTCTCGCGGCGGATGGAACGGGGCGCGGTGCGCGGTTCGTCGCGCGGTGGGAGCGCGCGGCGTAGTACGGCGACTCGATGTCCCGGGCTAGTAACGCCGTTCGTGGTCAGTTCCGCACCGCCTTCGGGCCGCAGACACGACGCCGCGTTGAAGTTCCCGAGGGTGAATCCTCGGTCTTTGCTTTTCGCGACCGACCTTCGTCGGTCTGGGATTTCGAGGTCGCGCGTCGACACCCGGTCGGGCGCACGCACAGGCTCGCGCAGGCGGGCCGTGAAATGCAGAGCCCGAGGATTCACCCGGATTCACCCTCGGTGCGGACGATCGCCCCTGGCGAACGACACTGCGCAGACCGAGGTCACTGCAACGTGATCAACGCCGACGCGCGTTCGAGTTCCGCCTCCGCGTCGGCGAACGCGCGCTGCAGATCGATCTCCTGGGTTCGCGCCTCCCACACGGAGCGATAGGCATCGAGCAGATCCATGATCGTGAACGCGCCTTCGCGGTAGCTCACCTCGGCGCGTTGCAAGAGTTCCGTCGTCGTCGCCAGACCGCCGGCACGGAAGGCCTCCAGCGCCTGTCGCGCGGCGGCGCGCGCTGCCCACGCACCCGAGACCTCCGCACGAATGCGACCGCTCAGCGCGTCCGCGAGCAACTCCTGGCCACGACCTTCGGCGACCGCGCGTCCGATCTGCCCCTGGTTGCGATCGAACACCGGCAGGTTGAACGACACCCCGGCTTGCACCGAAGCGCTCTCCTGCTCGTGGGTGTAATAGCCGCCGACCCAAACGCTCGGCACGGGGACGGCTTCGACGCGGTAGCGATTCGCGACCGCCCCGGACGCGACGATTCCGCGTCGCGCGAGTTCGAGGTCGGGGCGTCGATGCATCGCGAGATCGAGAAGCGCCGCGATGTCCTCCGGTCCACGGAACGCCGCGAGCCCGTCACGCGTGATGGGCGCGGCACGCAGCCCTGGATCGACGATCCACGCAACGAGATGCGCCTCCGCCTGATCGCGCGCGATGCGAGCCCCGGCGAGCGCCGCCTGGATCGTCGCAATGGAAGTCTGCACGCGCAGCACGTCATAGCGACTGTTCGCGCCCGCGCTGACGCGCGATGCGATCACTCGCTCGATGCGGCTGATCTCCTCGAGATTGCGCTCGAACATGTGCACCCGCGCGTCGGCGAACGCGCGCTCGACCATCGCCGATTGAATGTCGCCCGCACGTTCCCATAGCGACTCGACGACCCGCACCTGCGCCACCGAGAGCGCGGCATCGGCCGCACGAACACGCGCGCCGATCTGCCCGAAGATCGGCAGCGGGAAGGTCACCTGTCCGCCGAGGTTGAACTGCCCGTCGGGGGGCGTGCCCGCGACCGTGATGAGCGTGTTCAGCGAGATCTGCGGGTTCGGCAGGAGCCGCGCCGTGACCACATCGAAGTTCGCCGCGCCGATCTGCGTGCGCCAGCTCTCGACCTCGAGACTCGATCGCAGCCACCGTCGGAACAGCCCGACTTCGTCGACCGAAGTGGCGACTGCGGCGGGCATCGCGGCCGTCGCCGTCGTGTCATTGCGTTGCTGGCCGTGCGCGATCGCCGGGACACCGATCGTTGCGGCGCAGGCGATGAAAACCGCCGATCGGCGGCGCATGCTCCCGCGCGGAGCGCGGCCGGTACGTTGCCAAATGCCGCGGCAGCCATCGATTCTGGGGCGTGTAGTCACACCGGCTGTCTACCGCCCAGGCGAGCCGCGGACCTTACGGCAACATTACGACTTCGTAAGCAAGCGCGAGGACGAGGTCTCAGCGCATCGATCCGCACGCCACGCGAACGAGCACAACCCCGACCGTCTGATCACCATCGTTGTCGACGCCGTCGATCCGCTGTCGATCGATTGCGACGATGCCGGTGATGCGATCGGGGGCGTAGCTCCAGTCCGCCGGCGAGCGATGACAGTCGCGCTCCGCCGGCTCCCACTGCGACGCCGCGAAATCGAGCCGGTCTCCATGAAGGCTTCCGCTCGCGCGCATCCGCACGGTTCGATCGATCGCAGCGGCACCGCACACGGGCGCGTCATCGTCCGAGCCGCCGCCGCTCCACACGTGCGATTCGATCTC